>JAJDAB010000403.1 GCA_029262095.1 Candidatus Hydrogenedentota bacterium | reverse complement strand
TGGACACGCAGACCTCGCTCGTGGTCTGAGTGCGCTGCGCGCGGTCGCGTTCAAGGTTCCGGATGACGCGCTCGACGAACGCCAGTCTGACGTGCTTCGCGGGCTCATTCCGTCGGCATACGCAGCAGGTGTCCTCGGGATGATTATCGGACTCGTGAATCTTCTTGTAAACCTATCCGAGATTTCCCAAACTGGTCCCGGGATGGCAGTCGCATTAATATCCGTCCTATACGCCGCCGCGCTCGCTGAAGGCGTTCTGCGCCCCGGTGCGCGCTATATCGAATTTCGGATTAGGGCAAACGCGTAATCAGTCACGTTCCATTGGAGTCGTCGACAGTTGCGCACGTGTTTCGGTGTATTTCGCGTGCTAGAGTATTCGCGTGACCCAATACATCGGAATAGACATCGGCGGCACCCGCATCAAGTCTATTGTCGTTTCCCAAGATAGCGACGAGTACACGCGGGACGCTCGAGACACCGAATCAGAGTCCACGGATTGGCCCGTGCGTGTTCGCGACGCCCTTGTGATGAGCAATGCGAAACATGGCCCATTCGCGGGCGTTGGTCTGGCTGCGCCCGGTATGGCGGCGGCGGACGGCCGTTCAATCACCTGGATGAAAGGCCGGCTCGAATCACTTGAAGGCCTGGATTGGCCTGATCATCTAGCGATGGAATGTCCTGTACACGTGCTAAACGATGCGCACGCCGCGCTGTTGGGCGAAGTCGCTTTCGGAGCCGCGCGTGGTTGCGATAACGTCATCATGCTCACGCTCGGTACTGGCGTCGGCGGCGCGATTCTGTGTGATGGACATCTACTTCGAGGACACCTCGGCCGCGCAGGGCATCTTGGCCACATCTCACTCGACCCGGATGGCGCGACGGATATCGTCAACACACCGGGCAGCCTCGAAAACGCGATGGGCGAATGTACGCTGAAGGAACGGTCAAACGGGCGGTATACCGCGACAACCAAACTAGTCGAAGACTATCTCGACGGTGATACCGAAGCACGCCGCATTTGGCTCGATTCAATTCAACATCTAGCTGCAGGCATTGCATCACTCATCAACGTCGTCGATCCACAACGCATCGTGATTGGCGGTGGCATTGCCGAGGCGGGCGATGCTTTGTTCGGACCATTGAACGAAATGCTCAGCCGATTCGAGTGGTGTCCGACGGGAAAGCCAGTCGAAATTGTGAACGCGGAACTCGGCGAATTTGCCGGGGCGTTTGGTGCGGCGTACCATGCAAGAAAGGAAGTGGAGCGATTGAAGTGAATCCAGCAGAAAACTATTGCGATCGTTGCGACGACATCGTGGGTAACGTGCGTACTCAGATTCCATTGCTAGAAAAAGCGGCCGAATGGTTTGCGGGCACCATCCTCGCAGGCCGCATGGTGCATGTGTTCGGGTCCGGACACAGCCGCATCATGGTCGAAGAAATGTGGCCACGTTACGGCTCATTTCCCGGCTGGAACCCTATCGTCGAACTCTCATTGACGTTCCACAACCTCGTCGTCGGTGCAAACGGCCAGCGCCAGGCCATGTTCTTGGAAAGTACGCCAGGACTGGCCGAACGTATTCTCCGGAATTTCGACATTCACGACGACGATTCCGCACTCGTCATTTCGTCGAGCGGTTGCAACGTTGTCCCCATCGAGATCGCCGAACTGTTCAAGGCTCGAGGTTTGAACGTGGTCGCCATCATAAGTCAGGCACACGCCGAAGCAACCGAGAGCAAAGACCCGCGCGGCGTGAAGCTCCAAGATTTTGCCGATGTGGTCCTCGACACCGGCGCGCCTGCGGGCGACGCGATGATTTCGATTCCCGGACTAGCGACGCCCGTTGCACCGGGATCGTCTGTCGGTGGTTGCATCCTGATCAACGCGTTGAAAGCATTGGTCGCGCAACTTCTCACGGAAGCCGGATCGCCGCCGACCGTCCTTACCGGATCCGCGATCGTTGGCGGGGAAGAAGCCGCACGGTTATTCGAATCGGCCTACGACGAACATGCGCGTCGTATGGCTACGCTCTTCGCCGGACTCGGCGCGGAGGCGGCGCACAATGACTAATCGCCCATTGCGCACCACGGTTATCGGCAGCTACCCATTTCCCGGTTGGCTCGAATTTGCGATGGATCACCTCGAATTCTTCGGCAAGGCCGATCTCGCCGAAATTCAAGACGACGCGGTAGCGGTCGCGATTCAGGATCAATTGGCGACAGGACTCGATGTCATCACCGACGGCGAGCAGAGCCGGATCGACTTCAACCTTTCGTTTTACGCGTACCTGGAAGGCATCGCACTAGAAGACGAATCGCCACGAAAATTTGGCCCCCCCGCGCACGATCAACGCGGCAAACACGAGATCATTGGCGATCTCATCGCGTCGAACGGCTTGGGTACGGTCGAAGACTTCGAACGTCTGAAGCGAATTGCGCCCGAAGGTCCCGTGCTAAAAGCAAGTGTACCCGGACCATACACGATGAGCGGCCGGCTCTTGCCAAATAAGCAATACCCAGACCGCTTCGCCGTGACCGAGGCGCTCGTCCCTATCATACGAACGGAATTAGAAGCACTCGTTGCTGCTGGCTGCACGGAAGTCACCGTGGATGAACCGTCCATGAGTTGCTATGCTTTTTGCGAAGACACCAAACGGTTTGTCGACATCTTCAATCGCACCGTCGAATCAATTGTGGGCAAGTGCCACCTATCGACCCATCTTTGCTTCGGAAATTTCAAAGGGCACGCGGTCGGCTTGCGCGAATACGCACCCATGTTTCCCGACTTCCTCGATATGCACGTGGATGAATTGCACGTCGAGATGGCCAGCCGCGAATTTGCGGAACTCGAAGTGATCGAAACCATTGCGAAAACGAAGGATGTTGCCGTTGGTATTATTGACGTCAAGAGCTACTACGTCGAAAGTGAAGATGACATCGCTATGCGTGTGAAGCGATGTCTCGAACACGCGCCTCCCGAACGCTTGTCGTTCGCGCCCGACTGTGGCCTCAGTCAAACAGCCCGCTGGGCCGCGAAACGCAAGCTGGCAAACATGGTGTCTGGCGTACACCGTGTTCGCAAGGAATTGGGCATTGATTAGGCCGGTACAATCGGATCAGAAGTTTCTGGACGACATCCGAGCTGCGTCCGAAGACACTAGTGCACTTCACTTATGGTGGCTCGGACAAAGCGGTTTTCTCGTCCAATGGAACGGTGCACACCTCCTTTTCGATCCCTACCTGTCCGATTCACTCACGCGCAAGTACGCGGACACAGACAAGCCGCATGAGCGAATGACCGAAATCGTCGTCGATCCGTCCTGGCTAAAGTCGATCGACGTTGTAACATCAAGTCACAATCATACGGACCATCTTGATGGTGAAACGCTTGTGCCGCTAATGAAAGTGAACGATTCGCTTCAACTCATTATCCCCGAGGCGAATCGCGCGTTTGTCGCCGATCGGCTGCACTGCGATCCGAACTGGCCGATAGGACTAGACGACGGTACATCGTGTGAAATAGGACCGTTCACGATTACAGGCGTGCCAGCCGCGCATGAGGCCATCGACCTAGACGATGCAGGACAGCACCGGTTCATGGGGTTCGTTGTGAATGCCGGTCCATGGACGATTTATCACAGCGGCGACACCATTCGCTACGATGACATGGTGGATCGATTAAAACCTTTGGCAGTTGATATCGCCATTCTCCCGATTAACGGCAGAGCGCCTGAACGCCGCGTCGCGGGAAATCTCAACGGTGCTGAGGCGGCGCAGCTCGCACACGACATCGGCGCACGCATCGTGATTCCGTGTCACTATGAGATGTTTACGTTCAACACGGAACCGCCCGCCGCGTTCGAATCCGCATGTCTCAAGCTGGGGCAGCCACATGCCACGCTTCGCGCAGGCGAGCGCTGGTCGACCAGCAACATGCTAACCGGTTAGGCACGCCTTCGTGACGGAATCGCCGCACATCTGGACGGTCCTATTCCTAACCTCGGAATGGGTCGCACGTTTGTTGATGCTAGTGGTCGTGACGAGGCGCCGTCGGCCGATTGTCGCTATGGCCTGGTTGCTCATCATCTTCTTCGAACCGCTGATTGGCGTCGGCCTCTACATACTAATTGGCCGGCAACGATTGCCTCGCCGGAGAATTCAACGTCACGAGCGTTTACT
>JAJDAB010000402.1 GCA_029262095.1 Candidatus Hydrogenedentota bacterium | reverse complement strand
ACGGGGGCGATAACGAGCTGTGCAATGCGATCGCCGCGTTTGATTTCGAATGGTTCTTGGCCGAGATTGGCCATGATGACTCGGATTTCGCCGCGGTAATCGGCGTCGATGGTGCCGGGCGAATTGAGGAGTGATATTCCGTGTTTGATGGCCAAGCCGCTTCGCGGGCGCACTTGGGCTTCATAGCCGGGGGGCAAGGCGATGCGTATACCGGTTGGAACGAGGTCGCGGGTGCCGGGTTGCAAGGTGACGGGCTCCGTGACAGCTGCGCGCAGGTCCATACCCGCGGATTGTTCGGTCTCGTAACTAGGCAGCGCGAGGTCTTCGCAATTGGGTTCGCGCGTGATGGCGACTTGAACGGGACTGGTCACAGCGCGAGGACGTTTTCCGGAAGATCAATTTTCGGGCCGAGGACCGTGGCGACCGGCTTGTCTGCCTGAAATAATTCGGCTGCGGTCCGTTGCAGGTCTTCAACCGTTACGGCATCAATCGCGGCTACGATTTCGTCGACGTTCGGGATTCGGCCATAGACTAGCGTTGATTTAGCCATCCGCGCCATCCGGTTAAACGTGGTTTCGAGTGCCATTAACAATCCACCTTTAAATTGTTGTCGGTTAGACTCGAGTTCGTCTTCGGGTACTGTCTCGTCACGCAACTTTCGAAGCTCATGTCCGATGAGGTCGAGGGTATGCGCGCAGTTCTCTGGTGCCACCGCGGCGTAGATGCCCATCATACCCGCTTGGACCGAGTGCGAACTGTATGCGTAGATCGAATACGCCAGGCCTTCGTCTTCCCGGATCTTTTCGAACAGTCGGGAAGTCGATCCGCCACCCAGCGTGCTACTGAGCATGGTGTGGATGTATCTCGACTCTTCCGTCGCCGCCGGTCCTTCGAATGCGATCGCGATATGGTGCTGACCGATCTCGCTTTGGTGCACATTCAGTCCTGCAGAGTACACGGGTTTCGTGGCCGGACTGGGTCGAAAGCCCGGCTCTAGTCCGCCGAAATGTTCGGCAATGTGGTCAAATGCTTCTTCGGGATCGATCTGGCCCGCCACGGCAACGACCATATTCTCGGGCCGATATCGTTCTGTGAAATAAGTGCGAACATCTTCGACTGTGGTGTCGCCAACGGTTTTTGCGGTGCCAGCGATGGGACTTCCAATGGAATCGTCTGGCCACAGCTTTCGAGCGAGGATTTCGTGGACGAGGTCTTCGGGGGAATCCTCGGATGCCGCGATTTCTTCGAGAATGACATTACGTTCTTTCTCGAAATCGAAGAACTGTGAGTCTTTGACAATATCGCCGATTACTTCAATCGCCGTTGAAACGTGGTCGCCCAGCGTCTTGGCGTAGACACAGGTGTGATCGCGCGAGGTAAACGCATTGATCTGGCCACCACGGCTTTCAATACTCTCGACGATGTCGCGCGCCGTGCGCGACGTCGTGCCTTTGAATAATAAGTGTTCGAGAAAATGGGAGATGCCCGCGCGGATCGGCACTTCGTTCGCCGATCCGGCCTTTACCCAAACGCCGGTGGATACCGATCGCAGGTACGGCAGCGGCTCCATCAACACCGTCAACCCGTTATCGAGTTTTCGGATGATTGGGCCGCCGCCGACCAACGGCGTATTCATATCAACAACCTGTCTGGGTTGAGCCATGAGCGCGGATTACTCCAACAGGTTAGCGGCGGCCTCGGCCACCACCACCACCTCGGCCTCCGCGGTCACCGCCGCCGCGTCCACCGCGATCGCCACCGCCGCGACCGCCACGGTCACCACCACGGCTTTTTTTCTCAGCGCGTGCCGTCGAGTATTTCTCGAATTCTTCGTCCGTGATCAAGCCGAGTTCGTGGTCGGCTTCAACCTTCGAAAGATTGATGCGCCCCATATTGTCGACTTCGGTCACTTTAACGCTCACTTCGTCGCCAATGTTGAGTACATCGGTGACTTCGTTAACGTGGCCGACAGCGAGTTCGGAAATGTGGACAAGGCCCTCTTTACCGAGAATGCTGACGAACGCGCCGAATCCCATGATGCGTGCCACCGTGCCTTTATACATCGCGCCAATTTCCGGCTCGGCGATGATCGTTTGAATCATGTTGATGCAGGTCTCGGCGGCTTCGCCATCGACAGCGGCAACGAGTACCGTACCGTCGTCTTGAATGTCGATTTCGGCGCCGGTCTGTGCTTGAATCTCGCGGATGACCTTACCGCCGGGGCCGATGATATCCCGAATCTTGTCGACCGGAACGGAAATCGATGTAATGCGCGGTGCATGGTCCGACATCTCGCTCGGTTTGTCCAGGCACTCGTCCATCTTGTCGAGAATGTGCATACGGCCGGCGTGTGCTTGCGCCAACGCCTGTTCCATGATGTCGCGGGAGACGTCGGTGATTTTTACGTCCATCTGCAATGCGGTCACGCCTTCGCGTGTCCCGGCCACTTTGAAGTCCATGTCACCGAGATGATCTTCGGCGCCGAGGATATCGCTGAGGATGCGGACTTCGCTGCCTTCCTTGATAAGGCCCATCGCAATACCCGCGACCTGGCCGTCCGTAGGCACACCCGCGTTGAGCATGCTCAGGCTACCGCCGCAGACGGACGCCATCGAACTCGAACCGTTACTTTCCGTGATGTCGGAAACGATGCGGACCGTATACGGGAAGTCGTCCGCTTCTTCCGAATGCGGCACGACTTTTTCGAGCGCACGTTCGGCCAATTTACCGTGACCGATTTCGCGGCGTCCCGGCCCCATGATGCGGCGGACTTCGCCAACGGACCACGAGGGGAAATTGTAATGGAGGAAGAATCGGCGAAATACGTCGCCGGTGAGTTCGTCGATACGCAATTCGTCGCGGCTGGTACCCAGCGTGGTCGTGACTATTGCTTGCGTTTCACCGCGCGTGAATAGGCAGGAACCGTGGGCGCGAGGCAATACGCCAACTTCAATGGTGATCTTTCGTACTTCATCAAGCGCACGACCATCGACACGTTTGCTGGTTTCGATGACTTGCTCACGCATCATGCGTTTCTTCGTCTTACCAATCGTGGCGCTAATGTCGGGCTTTTTCTCTGCGTAGGCTTCTTCGCCATACTTCTCGAGCAACTGCGCTTTTACATCATCAGTCAACGCGTCGGATGCCGCTTCTTTCTCGTGCTTGCCCTGTATAGCCTGGACCGCTTTGTACTTCTCGACGAGAAGGCCTTCGACGTCCGCGATAAGTTGCGGGTCGATGGTGTGTTCTTCGACTTCCATCTTCTCGACGCCTGCGAGTTTTCGGAGTTCGTCGATCGAATCGCAGATCGTTTTGATGTGATTGTGGCCAAATTCGAGGGCTTCGAGAAGCTTCGATTCTGGTAATTGTTCCGCACCACCTTCTACCATCGTAATGGCGTCGCGCGTTCCGGCCATGATGAGATCGAGGTCGCTTTCCTCCATCTGTTCGATGGTCGGCATGATGACGAGTTCGTCTTCAATGAGGCCAACGCGGACTGCGCCGATAGGCCCAAGGAAGGGGACTCTCGAAATATGCAATGCAGCGGAAGCGGCATTGATCGAAAGCACATCGGGGTCGTGTACATTGTCCGCCGAGAATACCGTTTGGCAAACCTGAAGTTCGTTCAAGAAGGCTTTAGGAAATAGCGGGCGCAGTGGACGGTCCGTAACGCGACAGATCAATATCTCACGTTCACTGGGCCGGGCTTCACGTCGGAAAAAACTGCCAGGAATTTGGCCGGCGGCGAAACTCTTTTCGCGATAATCAACCGTCATCGGGAAAAAGTCTTGGCCGGGGCGCATGCTTGTTGCGACCGTTACAGCCGACAACACCATCGTCTCGCCGCTGGTGACTAAGACCGAGCCTTGGGCTTGTTTCGCAATTCGGCCCGTTTCAAATTGTAGCTCTGCGTCGCCTATCTTTACCGATAGGCGGTGAATAGCACTGTCCATGTTTCGATTACTCCATTCATTCACAAAACGCCTCCCACAGCGTTTCGTGTGACCACCCTCCTCTTCTTTGGGGTGATCAGATCTTCGTCTATATATACGCTATTTGCGTTTCAACCAATTGATTTAGTGGCGCAGATTCAGTGCTTTAACGATCGCACGGTACCGCTCGATTTCGGTATTGCGCAGGTATGCGAGCAGGTAACGCCGACGGCCAACCATCTTGAGCAGTCCGCGCCGTCCAGCGAAATCTTTCTTGTGCGTTTTGAAATGCTCGGTGAGGTGGTTGATGCGATCGGTCAGCAATGCGATTTGTACTTCGGCTGATCCGGTGTCGCCATCGTGCTTGGCGTGATCTTTAATGATATCGGTCTTGCGTGCATCTGTGATGGTGGACATAAGTCACCCTCCTGTTCTGGTGCATTCGCCCGAAACGCAGGCGGACGTGGGTGAATCGCCTGTCCGCGTAAGGGGCACAAAGGAATAGTGTACCTTTTATTGGTGTCGAAAATCTTCTATCGGTCCGTCAGTGCCGCGAGCCCTGGCAATTCCTTGCCTTCGAGCATCTCTAGCGATGCGCCTCCGCCGGTGGAAACATGGGACATTTTGTCCGCGAGGCCGAACTGTTCGACTGCCGCAGCCGTGTCGCCGCCGCCAATAATACTGGTGAGGGAGTCAGAGGCAGCAAGCGTTTCGGCAAGCGCACGGGTTCCGCCCGCGAAGGGCGGCATCTCGAAAACGCCGACCGGACCGTTCCATATCACGGTCTTGGATGCCTCGATTTCACGTTTGAAGTTAGCAATGGTTTTCGGCCCAATGTCGAGGCCTTGCCAACCGGGTTCGATGGCGTTGGACGGGATGACGCGTGTGTTCGCGTCTTCGGCAAAAGCATCTGCCGCGATCACGTCGTCCGGCAGCAACAGACGGGCGCCCTTCGCCTCGGCCTTTGCCATTGCTTCACTTGCCACGGATAGGCCGGCTTCATCAAGCAAAGAATCGCCGATTTCGTAGCCTTTGGCTTTCAAGAATGTGTACGCCATGCCGCCACCAATGAGCAGCACGTTTACAAGATCGATCAGATTGTCGATGACTGCGATCTTATCAGCGACTTTTGCGCCGCCGAGAATCGCTGTCAAAGGACGATCGGGATTGTGCAAGACCTTGGTGAAATAGTCGATCTCTTTGGCGACGAGGAATCCCGCCGCACTTTTCTCCACGAACTCGGTCACGCCACAGGTCGATGCGTGAGCGCGATGGACGGTTCCGAATGCATCGCTCACAAACACGTCTGCCAACGCAGCCAAGGCTTTGGCTAGTTTGGGATCATTCTTCGTTTCACCGGGGTGAAACCGGGTGTTTTCGAGCAAGACGACATCGCCGGGCTTCATAGTATTGACGGCCGCTTCTACTTCAGGGCCGATGAGCGCGTCGAGTTTTGTCACGTTACCGCCAATGAGGCTGCGCAAGTGATCGGCAATAGGGTCCAGTTTCAGCTTCGGATTCACCTCGCCCTTCGGACGGCCGAGGTGAGACATGAGAATGAGTTTCGCGCCCTGACCGCGAATGTACTCGATCGTCTTTAGCGCGGCCCTAATCCGCGTGTCATCGCGCACGGTGCCGTCGTCGTTCTGCGGCACGTTGAAATCGACGCGACACAACACGCGCTTGCCGCCGAGTTCGAGATTCTCGATGGTGAGTTTTGTCAGGGCGTTGGTCTTAGGCACGCGGGGCAGTCCTTCAATAGGTCATTCAGAGATTAAATCAAGGGAGGGACACGCTCCCGCGTGTCCTCAGTTGGTCGTGGACGCGCAGGAGCGCATCCCTCCCTGCCATGCCTAAGCTTCGCTCGGCATTACGAATGGGCAATGCGCCAAGATTATCCCGCCATCTTGCGGAAAAGGTCGACACAACGGTTGGAGTAGCCCCACTCGTTGTCATACCAGGACACGATCTTCGCGAAGTTTCCGTCCATCACGGTTGTAAGGAGCGAATCGATGATGCTCGACGCTGGATTGCCGATGATATCGCAAGACACAATCGGGTCCACGCAGTATTCGAGAATGCCATTCAACGGCCCGTCGGCAGCAGCCTTCAGCGCGGCGTTGAGGTCGTCCGCCGTGGTGTTCTTCTCCAATTCGGCAACGAGGTCAACCACCGAACCGTCGGGCACGGGCACACGCATCGCCATGCCATCGAGCTTACCCTTCAACTCGGGCAACACTTCCCCAACCGCACGCGCGGCACCGGTCGTCGTTGGAATGATGGATTCAGCGGCGGCACGCGCACGGCGCAAATCGCTATGCGGCAAGTCCGCGACGCTTTGGTCGTTGGTATACGCGTGAACCGTTGTCATTAGACCGCGTTTAATTCCAAATGTGTCATTGATGACTTTCGCCATTGGTGCGAGACAATTGGTCGTGCAACTCGCATTCGATACGACTTGATGTTCCGGTTTTAGGTCGGAATCGTTGACACCCATTACCACAACCGCGTCAATTTGATCCTTTGGCGGCACACTCAGTAATACTTTTTTCGCACCCGCCTGAACGTGCATAAGACATTGGTCTTTCGCCCGGAAAACACCGGTTGATTCAAGCACCAATTCCACGCCGAGATCGCCCCAGGGCAATTTGCTCGGGTCGCGTTCAGCGATAACTTTGGACGTTTCGCCATCGACGACAAATGCACCTTCGCCGACTTCTACTTTCCGATTGTAGACCCCGCTAATGGTGTCGTACTTGAGCAAGTGGGCCAACGTTTTTGCGTCGGTCAAATCGTTAATCGCCACCACTTCGAACTCGGGCGCATCGCGAAG
>JAJDAB010000401.1 GCA_029262095.1 Candidatus Hydrogenedentota bacterium | reverse complement strand
ATAGAGTACGCAACACGGTTCGGTGCCTATGGGCGCGGTCGAACGCGCATAGCGGTCTAGCGTGGTTGAATCGGCGTCGACCGCTTCGTCGTCCAACGCCGTACGCCATTGTTGAAGTGCTCGCTGAATATCAGCCAAGGGACGACCGATCCATTGCCTCAGCAACCCGTTGCTCAATCAATGAACAAAGGCGTTCATCAATTCCCAGCGGTTGAGTCACTCGATAGGAAATACCATCGTGATTGGCCATCGCCTCCTCCACCATGCGCGGGATATCCTCAATGCTGTGTCGACCAGGTGCAAGAAAGTAAGGATGTACAACAATGTTCGTGGCGCCTTGCCGAACACATGCGGTAATCGCATCAGCGATCGTCGGGCTGGCCAATTCCATGTGCGCAGGTTCGATGATGGCGGTGCCTGTCGTTTGTTTGTAGAGCGCAACGAGCGCATCAAGCTGTTCGTTCGCGGCTTGCCGTTTCGAGCCGTGATCCACAATGACGATCGCAGTCGTGTCTGAATTCAGAGGCATAATAAGTCAGCGCACCCGGAGCAGTACTTTTTTGGAGTGGGTGGCTCGCCACCGCTTTTCTCTAAGCAAAGCTTGCTTTGCGTCTTCCCTAAGCGAAGTTCGATTCGCGTGGTATTCATGAACGAGCGCCCGTGCGAAGCGGGCAAATTCGTATCACTTACGGTCGAGGCAAGCCTCAACCAATGAAAGCGGCAGCAAGCCGCCGCACTCCAAACAAACTTGTACAGGTTGCCAGCGACCACTACGAATTCTCCGGGGAATGCGAAATCTCCCCACTCGATTCGTTCGCATTCCCTTGAGCAGCCGCCAACGATTCCACCAGTTTGTGCGTATGTACCTGTTGGTCTTGCAGACGCAACAACAATATTTTGAATATCTTGAAGTAAGCGTTTTGACTTCGAATGTGACAGACCGAATATAGATTGTCCATATCTTCCGTGCCAAGCTCCCCCGCCAACCATTTTCGCTCGCCTTCTCGAAGCGATTGCGTTAGTTCATAGACGATACTGATCAACTCTTCAATCTCGGTCGTATCGGCCGCACGTTCGCCGATGTCGATTAAGTGCTCGAAGTACGGCTCAATCGCCGCACGCTTGCGCAACGCGTGCAAATGTTCACGGCGCCCCAACAAGAAGTGAATGGTGCTTGCCAGACACACGACCCCCGCGAGGAAAAACGACGCGATCTCAAAGCTATCGGATGTAATTGGGTCATCACGCGAATAAAAGCTGTCGGCTGCTCGATGCAACGGAAGATCGGTCACCTGTCGAGCGGACGCTTCATTGAACTCAGGAAGATGCGCATCTTTGACAAACGCCACCGTACACATCGCGCCCAGCAAACCGTTCACCCACACATCGCTCACGTCACGGTGCGTGACCAAGAGCGTATCGACGGACAGGGTCTTCAGCGCTGGCCCGTTTGTCGGCGGTTGATGTCGGCCTGGACCATAGCTGCCCGCCGGAATCGCGTCGGAATACGCACCGGAAATCCACTGGCTCAATGCGTCAACGTTTTCCATCGGTATCAACCGATACGCCCCTTCGTTGAACAACGACTCCATCGCCGGCGCGAACAAGGCATAGACCGCGAACGCCGCGTCGATTTCATCGTCTTCAAAGGCTTGCTCGAATACTTCGGATTCCATGTATACCGACGTCGCCGGTGGTTCGAGTCGCGCGAACTCGAGAACCATCTCCGCCAGGGCCGCTGTGCCACTCTTCGCCGGGCCGAACGCGATGCGCTTGCCCGCCAGATCGCGAAACCGTCGCACCTCGGAGTCTTTCGGAACAACGACATGCACGTATTGCGGCATCAACCTTGCCACCGCACGCAGCTCCGATGCCTGATCCGCAGAAAAATCGAGCGCGCCTTGAATAAACGCGAAATCCGCCTCGTGACTCATGAGCTGCGCAATGTTATCCATTGAGCCTTCGGTTTCATCTACGACGATATCGAGATCTGTGACGTGATCCTTGAGCGTGTTTCCGAGCGAGTAGTACGCACCGTCGTCGCCGCCGGTGGCGAGATGCACCGAACCGAACGTACCCCCACTCAGCACGTCGCGAACCGCCGCCGTCCCCGATTGGATAAGGTTCGGCGCGAGTATCGCCATCAAGACAAGTGGCACCGCCACGCAGAATGCAACCGCGGCAACGATGTTGAGGATTCTGCGATGTCTAAGTCGGGCCAACATAAGTGCGGGCTCATCTTACCATTGCACGCAAGTGCCCTGCATGGTCTACAGATGGCGCCGCTATCGCAGAAAGACATCCCCACGCGGCGTTTCGATTGTTGCGATCAGCTCCGGCAACTCGCCGTGCGTGACCGGAATCCGAATGTCTAACGCTCTGAGCGCATTCGATACACGCGCGGGATTCGGGTGTTTTCCACTGAGCCCCGTCAATGTCCCGCCCGAAGGCAACGCACTCGAGGGGTGCGGTGAATCACGCCAATCAATGATAAACGGGACAAGGCCATCCCCCGTATCCAGTTTCGGCAGGGTCAAACGCCACCGCAACGACCCGCCATCGGGCAACGCGCGACTGCCATCGAGCGCAAGTCCCGGGTCATACCCCTCCTCACGTGCTTTTTCGGATAGCGCGTCAATGTCATCCGACTTCATAGCCCAAGTCACCAACTTCGGCGCTTCGAGGCCGTCAATCCCAAAGGCATAGCCACGATCCGGACGCGGCAGTTCAGGGTCCGGCGCAATAATTTCCAAGTACACGTCCGGACCAAGCGCCAGCAGCGCATTGCGCGTACCCCATTGCGGATGACTACCGCCGGGCACGGCGCGGACGCCTAACAACGTTTCGACAGCTTGCACGCCCCGATCGAGGTCGGGCGAAGCATAAACCAAATGATCAATCATTCAACATAGATCCGCGAGCGCTAGCGCTAGTTCTGGGTACTCAAACTCAAACCCTTCTTCTTGGAGGCGTTTCGAAACGCAATACCGCCCATAAATTGCGAGTTCGGGATCGGTCTTCAATATAATTCTCGAAGCGATACGGACCATCCACTCCGTCGCGGGTAACCCAATCGGCACTTTCAAGGCACGCCTCAATTCGCGCATAAAGTCGGCGTTCGATACCGGATTGGGCGCGGTGGCTATGTAAGCGCCGTTCATTTCGGAAGACGCGATCGCTCGCGCGAAGATTCTATTCATGTCCAATTCATGCAACCAGCTAATGCCTTGGCGGCCGCGCCCAACGGTGCCAGCCAAACCAAGGCGAGCGAGCCGAGACAGTGTGCGAAACGCACCCCCACTTCGACCAAGCACGAAACTGGTCCGCAGGATAACCTGCCGCATTTGGGGAAGAACCGCTCGCGCATACGCATTTTCCCACGCCTGGCCGACGAATGGCGCTAATCCATACCCAAAAGCGGAATCTTCATCACAAACGACTTCAGGCGGGTCTCCGTAGCGATGCGCGGTCGACATTTGAACCCACACCGGAGGCGGTGTCCCAACCCCACGAAGCGCCTCACCGAGCACTTCTGTGGATTCCACGCGCGAACGCAGAATCTCATCGCAATGATCGGGCGACTTGATGCAATCAACGGTTCGGCCAGCAAGATTCACTAACGCGGTTGCGCCTTCTAATTGATTCGCCCAATCACCGACCGTGCGACCGTCCCACGCAACATGCGCCCAATCTCCGATCTCGTCTGGTCTATTGCGCGAGATCAGGACCACTTCGCAGCCCTGCGCGATGAGGTACCGGGCAAGACTCAAGCCGAGAAAGCCCGAGCCTCCGGCTATAACGACTCGCCCTGCTGGGCTAACTTCATCCGCGTGCAATTTACGCTTTCAATTTCTCCAGCAACTTCCGGCACGCGATAATGCCGTCCGGTTCGCTGAGGCGGTTGCCCTCGTATTCGATCCCGATGTAGCCTTCGTACCCGTGCTTGTCGATCACGTTCTCGATCAAACGCGGGAAATCGAGCTTGGTTTCCGCACCCGAATCATTGTCAAAGTCGTAACACTTCGCGCTAACCGCTTTCGCGAACGGCATCAACCGGTCGATCGCATCGTAGTTATCGACATCGCCGGGAAAGTTTCCGAAATCGGGCAACGTGCCAAACCGTTCGTGGTCAACCTCGGCCATCAGTGTTTCCATAGCACTGGGATAAGACGAAGGACCGCCGTGGTTTTCGATGATGACATTGATGTTCTTGGAATCGCCGTGGTCGCACAGTGCGCGGAAACCGGGCACCGACCGCTTAATAAAATCGGCCAACGCGCCTTCGTCTTTCTCAACACCGCTTG
>JAJDAB010000400.1 GCA_029262095.1 Candidatus Hydrogenedentota bacterium | reverse complement strand
AATGATGTCGCCGGACGAAATATTTTTCGCGTCCGCGGGGCCATCGGGGACCGTTTCAACAACATACAAGCCAGCCTCGTCATTTGTGAGATTCGCCGTCTCGCGCTCAGCGTCTGAGAGTGTCTTGAGGTACATGCCGAGTATCGGTCTGCCAAGTAGGGCGAGTTGCCTGCTGCCCGCGTATTCCTCTAGCTTGACCCGAATTTCCACGGGCGCACCTTTTTGGCCAATTTCACGACGCCACACTTGAACATACGCGACTGAACCGGGGGGGAGCTCGGCAACTCGTTTGATCAGGTCATTCCCTGATTTGACCGGCGTACCGTTGACCGAACGAATGACATCTCCCGCGCGAATGCCAGCACGTTCCGCCGGCGAATCGGGGGAGAACTCTTGGACATACGCCCCATTGGTATCCGGAAGATCAAGTGATTCCATCAGTTCTTCGGAAGAGGGAAACGTCCGGTCCGCGTCATCTCCGTCGGTGAGATCTCTGATCTGGACGCCGAGGTATCCGCGCATAACCTTACCTCGCGCGATCAGTTCGGGCACGAAACGCTTGGCCATATTTATGGGAATCGCAAATCCGATAGAGGCGGCGTCGGGGACGATCGCGGTATTAATGCCCATAACTTCGCCGTCTATATTGCACAGAGGGCCGCCGCTGTTGCCAAGATTGATTGCGGCGTCCGTTTGGATAAAATCTTGGAATCGAAGATTCTCGTCGATGTCGAGATCGCTGCGGGCGAGTCCAGTAATATGGCCGAAAGACATGGACCCGAAAAGGCCTCGGGCCGATCCGATGGCGATTGCAAATTGGCCGACGCGAATCGAATCGGAATCGCCGAAGTGAGCGGGAGTCAGGGCGTCCACCGGATCAATCTTTATTACGGCGATGTCGGTATCGGGATCGCCGCCAACGACACGCGCGGGATAGCTGTCGCCATTCGAGAGCGTAACCGTTATGGTCTCCGCCCCATCGATAACGTGATTGTTGGTGATAATGTTTCCCGCACTGTCATAAATGATGCCGGAAGCGGAAGCGCGTTGAGTCATGGGCGGGTGTTGCGCATCGGGTTGCGACAAACCAAATTCCCGGAGGATATCGCGCATCGCGGCGTTAGGCCCAGCAACCACTTCAATGTTGGCAACGCTATGCCGTAGATTCTCGCCGATTTCGACGTACGCATTCTCAAGGGCTTTGAGAATAGATCGATCATCGGCTTGTGCCGAGGCTGTCCAGCCGGTAAGTGCCAACACCGCAATCATTCGCAAGGGGCAATTCATGGACTAACGCCAGTGGCCGGTTCGGATGACGTCGGGTGAATCGCGGTCAAGATCGCCGTTTCGACAGACTCTTGATCGGCTGAATCAACGATCTGGTGAGAATCTCGGCACACGTAGAACGAGTCCCGTACGCGACGGGCATCGGTTACAATTCGCGATGAAGCTATATCGAGGCCCGTTCTGGCCAAGGCATCAGTTAGATCGAACAACAACCCGGTCCGGTCCCCTGTTTCGATATCCACCACGGTGTGTGTGGACGACGAGAGATTATCAAACTCTACCCGGGTTCGGATCGGCACCTTGGGTTGGAGAAGGGTAAAAATCTTCTTGCGTGCGCGTTCCATATACTCACCAATGTCAGCCCCGTCAACCAGGACGTCGTGCAGAATTTGCTCGATTCGTTTCGTTTGCGCCGTCGTGAGCGGTGTCCCGTTGCGTGCATCACTCACTGTAAATGAGTCTACCACAATGCCATCGGGAGCGGTGAAAGCCGCAGCGCCGATCACGTCGATCAGGTGCGAAGATAGTGCTCCGGCGATGGCCGCGAAAAGTCCGGGCCGGTCTTTGGTGCACACCACGAGCTCGGACGTGCCCGTGGCCGGGTCGGGTATCGAGTCCACAACAAGGCCATCGGTTTTCGCTCGGTGAATCGTCGAGATGTGGCGCGCGATTTGATCGGCGGAATAGGCGACAAAATAGCGTTGGCCTAGACCTTTGATGTGCGCTTCAACCTGATCGCGAAGGTCTTCGGGCGTAGCCTCGCGAATCGCGTCGGCCTTCTGTGTGAGCCAATAACTTTCATCGGACGTTTCCACCCGGCCGAGCAGTACGCGGACCGTGCGCAGATAGAGGCGCATGAGCAGCGCGCCTTTCCAGTCATTCCACACGCCCGGACCGACAGCGGACAAATCGGCGTATGAGAGTAGAAATAAGGCCCGAAGACGTTGTTCAGTCTGCATGGTCTTGGCAAATTGTTGAATCGTTTCTTCGTCGTCAATGTCGCGGTACTGACTAATGGTCGTCATGAGAATGTGGTGATGAACCAAAAACGCGATTCGTTCTTCGTCCTCTTCCGGCAATCCGATTCGCTGGCAGATGTCGTGCGTAATTCGCACACTGGCCTCGACATGGATATCGCCCTCGACTTTTCCAAGATCGTGAAAGAGGAGCGCCAAAATCAGGATGTAGGGATCGGTGAGGTTCTCGAGCGCCTCGCGGAGGCAGCGTTCTACAGCAGACTCACCCTCAGCGAGATCGGCAATCGCTTCGACCGCACGCAACGTGTGCTCATCCGTTGGATATGAATGAAAGTCCTCATAGCGAAGGATGTCGCGCACGGCATCAAATTCGGGGAGATAGGCGCCTAAGAGCCCGCATCGGGCTGCTTCACGAAGCGCTTGGCCAGCGTGCAGCGGGTGATTGCATGTAGCCACGAAGAAGCGGCGAACGAGGTTGTTCTGTCGGAATTCGTCATTGACGAGTGGTAAATTTTCGCGAATGCTCAATTCGGTGCCGCGGCTTAGACGGACGTTGTGCCGCGCGCAATTCCATATAGCTTCCATAAGTCGGACGGAGTTGTGTGCAAACCAACCGGCACTGTCGTTGGGCAAGTGGAGAAGATTGTCCGTAACGTAAATGCCGTCCGTCGATTGACCCGATGAATCCGCGTTGGCATCCGGGGTGCCGGTCGCCACAGATCGCGCCGCCCGGTAGAGGCGGCGTACCGCTCTCGCTGCCCTGTAGTAGTCGCTCATAAACGAACCAATATCTTCGCCGTATCCAAATGCCTCGGCGACATCGCGCTGGTGCTCGATGGTCAGCGTATCGTCCGATCGACCCGTATTGAAATGCAGCTCATTTCGAATCCGCCAAATGAAGTCAAGCGATTCGATAATGGTCAGATGTTCATCCGGCGTTATGAATTCGCGGCTTACCGCTTCATCGAGCGAGTTGACATCATGATGAAATGAAAAGACCCAGAGTGCCGTGTGGTAATCGCGAAGACCACCCGCGTTTTCCTTTAGGTTCGGCTCCGTGGCATAGGCATCCCGTTGATCGGTGGGCATCGTTTCACGGCGGGCCTCCAGTTTTTGAGGTACGTAGTCTCGCGCCCGGCGTTTTGCACGGCGGTCACGTAAACCCAGTTGGAGCTTTGCAAATGTCGCCTTGCTTCCCGCGACGAGTCTGCTTTCCCGGTAGCTGGAGAACGTTGACATGTCATTGCGCGCCAAGTGCAACGACTCACGCAACGATCGCGTCGCGTACGCGGATCGAAATCCAATATCCCACAGCGATGTCACGAAGAAATCATTGATGGCGCGGACGCGTTTATCGAGTCGTCCTTCATAGACAAGACACACGTCGAGGTCCGACTGCGGGGAAAGCTCCTGGCGGCCGTACCCTCCGAGCGCGCAAAGGGCAATGCGTCCAGGCGTC
>JAJDAB010000399.1 GCA_029262095.1 Candidatus Hydrogenedentota bacterium | reverse complement strand
GGTTTCTTTCGTTTGAGCGGATCGAGTAGGTAATAAGGAAACTGTTCGCGGCGTTCCCGCAAGACGTCGAGGTCGTCGATAGGTTTCTCGTTATTCACAACGGCGTGTGCATCGCGACGACTGAGCCAGCGCATTGTGAGCGCAACAAACAGGATCCAAAACGGGACTTGGGGCACGACCGAGAGCAGTATCCACCATCCAGACCATGAACCTTCGAAAATTAGTATGACTGCCGATAAAGGTGAAGCGAGCGCGGGCAGCGAACCGTACGAAACGATCTCGACCAACTCACTCAAAATTGGAGCAAATGGTCCATTTGACCGCGACACGAAGAAGCTAGAACCGTATCCCGAATGCAGCGCAGATGTGATTCCAAGAGCGATCAGAAACGGCATAAGAAATGACATGGCCGCGAGCACGTACGCGCCGATGACTGCGAGAATGGTCTTGCGAAAAAAAGCCGAACTTGCAAGACCAGCGAACGCACAGGTTAGCGTGACCGTTACCATGATGATAAATACTTGCACGATGACGACGGGATCTAAACCCACGCCAAATAGCGTTGTGCCGATGGCCGGGGCCGCAGCGATGATGAGCAAGCCGAACAAGCCGACAGCATTGAGCAGTTTCGCCAAGACGATGCCCGACCCGCGCACGAGGCTCATGCGCAACAAATCAAATGTGTCTTGTTCGCGTTCTGCGACGATCGCCCCAGCCGCAACTGAGGGAATGAAGAGAATACAACCGCCTATCAGTACGGCCGTCAATCCAGCGAGAATTTGAGTCATCTGACTTGAGACGAGGGCAGGCGCAGAAGCCTCATCCGGCCAGCTGATGGTAACGACTACGATGCAGCACACCACGAGCAACATTAGCCACACGGCGATTCGTGTGCGTCGCAGCGAAGTGAGTAGTTCGCGCTTTACGAGCGCCGAGGACGGAAACATTCGTGAGCCCCTAACTCGTATGCCAAAGAGATTTTGGGAATGGAAGGTCCGACATTTTGGAGTGCGCAAGCTTGCTTGCGCTTTGACCGGAGCGAGGCTTGCCTCGCGGTGTTTCGCAAGGAGCATATACCCGATATCGTTGTAGGGTAAGCGAGGCGAGCCTCGCCCTGTGAAAGCGGCAGCAAGCCGCCGCACTCCATATGGGATACCGACGCCTCACTAAATGCCGCCCTTAGTCAGGTGCAAAAACACGTCTTCTAGCGTGCCCTCATCGTGTTCGAAGAAGAGGACTTCCACGCCGTCCGTTACGAGACGTTTGAGCACGGCTGACAATTCTGTGCGCTCGATGGCCGCATCGAATCGGAATTCGTTGCCCGAACGTTCAACATCGGAAATGCCCGTCGTTTCGTTGAGTATTTTCTCCGCCGCGTCCGCGCCCTCCAAGACGACCAACCGCATTTCCAATTCTTGGCGCAGGCTGTCGAGCGTCTCCTTGAAACTACCCGCGTGCACCAGTTCGCCGCGCTCGATAATCGCTATTTTGTTACACATGTCGCCCAACTCGGAGAGTATGTGAGATGAGATGAGGACCGTCTTGCCCATGTCTTGCAGCGTCTTGAGCAATTCACGCATTTCGATCCGTGCTCGCGGGTCGAGACCGCTCGCAGGTTCATCGAGTAACAATACTTTCGGGTCGTGCAGGAGCGTCTTGGCTAAACAACAGCGCTGCTTCATGCCACGCGAAAACGCGCTAACGAAATCGTCGGCCTTACCCGTGAGGTCAGTGAGTTCGAGAACGTCGTCGATGATGACGCGGCGTTTCTTCCGCGGAATTTTGTAGGCCGCGCCAAAGAAATCGAGGTATTCGCGCAAGCGCATGCCATCGTAGACACCGAAGGAATCCGGCATAAATCCGAGTACCTTCTTCACCTCATAAGGGTCTTTGGTCACGTCGATCCCCACGACCTCCGCGTATCCACTCGTCGGGGCGAGCAACGTCGAGAGGATTCGCATGCTCGTGGTCTTCCCAGCGCCGTTTGGCCCGATGAAGCCGAAGATGTCCCGCTCTTCGATCGTTAAATTGAGTTCTTTCAGCGCACAAAAGTCGCCGTAATGCTTCGTTAGGTTCTCAGTTTTGACTACGGCCACGCTTTCCACTCCTTTGAATGTATCCGATTGGGCGAAATATCCAAGTGTGCCCGCAGGGTAAACTGCGCCCATGAACTTTGTTGTCGTTGTGACTGGCGATCCAAACGCAGCGCGACATGACCCCGAATAACGCCCTCACCTTCATCGTAATAGGATCGCCAATCGTCTAGTCGGTACCGCATGACTTGTACAGACTGTCCGAATACCTCTTGATTGATAGGGTTTTTCCACTCCGCGTACTTTTCATGCCAATCCTCGGTGGCCTCTTCCGGCGAGAAATAGACCGGCTGATTCCGATCCGATAACCAGCTAAGCTCGATCGTTAGCGCCCCCTTTGCTTGCGTGGCAATATCACGCGGCAGATCGATTGTGACAGGCAGATGGTCACTTGAACCGAGAAGCCTCGACTCCCAATTCAATCGATGCGAGACGCTCGACCAATCTCGGTAATACACGCCGCGCCACATATTCGACGGCCTACCGTTCACCTCGACGATGAGCGGCCTCGATACGCTCTGAACTTCCTGGCCTTCGATTGCAATATCCGCGATTAGAAACGTTTCCCGTATTTTGAGTTTGGCGTCTTCTTCGAGATTCACGGCGCTCGGCGGCGAATCGGTCGCCCACCCATAGACGTAGGGGCCGAGCGATGGGTCGAGATTCGAATGGCCATCGGGTGATCGAAACACCAACGAAGTCATTGGTCCACGAATCGCATTGGCAACCGATTGCATGCCGTAAGCGTAGCTATTGTAGAAGACATTTTGATCGATCCGCATCTCTGTCAACTGCGGGGAGTTGAATTTTTCGGGAATCAGTTTTACAACGATCTCGTTGGAATCCGTCTTCAATCTGGCCCGAATCATTCGCCCCTGGTAGTAGACCCATGGTTCTTGAATACGCAAGCCGGTGTTGTTGGTTAGCGTGCCGTGGAGTCCATTTTCGTCGTGAGTAAGTGTGCCCTCAATTCCGCCATTCAGCGTGAATTCGCTTTCAACTTGTAGTGTACGCATCACACTGGCCCCAACCCGCAGGTCGTCTACGCGCGGCCGAGTGCCTTCGACAAACGCAAACGATGCAACCGGCGTCCGATTCGAAGAGCGGCGCATTCCCGGGTACATTCCCGTAAACGCGAATGCGCCCTGCGATACCAATCCAGACTCATCGGCCAACTCGAACGAATAGCGGGCGGATCGCGCAGATAGCAGGCCGATCGTCGAGTGCATTTTTGCGACTGGCGAGTGGCGGAACACGCGCACAAGGTTGACCTGTTCGAGTTCAGTCTCTTTTGCACGTCCCGCGGTGCCATAGACCATCGCGTAAACCGTGAACCCGAATGAAAAGAACACGAGACACACCCAAGCCATCTCACGGCGCTTAAAGAAACTCCAAAATACCCAATTGCCGACGATTGCGACCAACAAATACAGCGTCAAATACATGGCGACCGACGACCTCGGGAAAACGCGAACGCCGGCAACATTCGGCAGTTGATCGCGTAGATACGAGCCCGCGGCCCCTACGTTGACATCCGGTTTTGCCGCACGCATCCCGGCCAATTGTTTCCACAACGATCGGTATTCTTCGGTGGTATGTAGCAATTTGCCCGCCATGTCGAGCACAACGACCCCGGTAAAGCCGTTGCCAATGGGTCGAAGAACTGCCAGCGTATCGCCACCGCCCCAGCGAACCATGTCTTCTGCGGTTGACGTCAGTGGCGTGAATTCACCTTGTTTATCCGCGCGGAGCCGATCGGTAGAAGGCGATTGAAGTGCTCTTTCGGCGAAGTCGCGTTCATTAACGATCTCCTGCGCGCCCATAGTCACCCCGGTCAATTCCTCGACCCAGGTCCCTCGGTAGCGGGGCGTGTTCGCCCCAGCGCATATGACCAACGTCCCACCATTCTCGACATACCGGCGAAGTAAAGCGCGATGACGTAGCGAGACTATTGTGGGATCGATCTCCCCCATCACGATGAGGTCAATCGGTTCGTAGCAGGTCAGCCGATCCGGTAGCGCTTGGAGTTCATCGCCGCGAAGTTCAATGCGGTAAAGGCCTTGATCGCTGTTGTCGTCGAGAATCGCGTTATAGAGGTACCCGTAGTCAGAGGGCTCATCATCCAGGATTAGACACAGATAGTCGTTCTTTGCGATGGGGCGCAAGTTGATTTTCATGGGACCAGCCAACGCTGGACGTCGACCGCGAAACAGCATGGCCTCCAAATCCGTCGTTCCGTCCAAAAGACAATAGAGGCGAAAACGCTTTTTCGAGCCTTTCGGCGAGTCAACGGGTACGCGATACACAGGGGCCTGGCGCACGCCTGAGGCGATGGCAGTCACCTCGAGATATCCTTCGATATCGCGCTCGTTGTTGTTGACGATGATGTCGATTGGCACCCAAGAACCGTCGCGATACGTACTGATGAACCGGACGTCGATATCAATTGTGAGATCGCCCTCGCGCAACAGTGATTCAGTCTGCGCTGAACTCGTGACAGCACTGAATGCGACAACGAACCCTATAGCGAATCCACGCATCGCGATCATGCCCAGGCCCGCCGACTGAATATCCACCATTCGAAACACAAAAACATCAACGCCCCCACTAGGAACCACGTCCAAAGTTCGCGGTTTCGCCGGACGCGACCTTCGACTGCTTCAACCGTCGCACGACCCAGTTCGAGCGCTTCGGCAGGCTTGATCGCCGATTCGGATCGGTCCAATACATTCACGGCGTACGGCAGCGTACTTTCCCCCACCTTCATTTCGTAGATACCGGTTCGTTCGGTCTGGCTGAAATATACGGATCGCATGGGATCGAGTGCGAGCGTTGTACTGTTGCCTTTTGGATCCCGAATCTCAGCGCTTTCGAAATCAGCGCTGGCCGCCAACGTTAATGGACGTCCGGCGGGAACTGACGTCTCCGCAGCCAATGCGCTTCGCGGCACCCACGCGAGCAAATTCTGGAAGAACAGCGGGAACGATAGATTCAGTGGCCAATTGCTGTCCGCGATATCGAAACCGATCACAAGTATTTGCCGTCCCCCGCGTGACAAGTCCGCAATCAATGGAGAACCGGCAGTGGATAAAAGGGCAGGGGCATCAGCGGGAATCTTCAGTTTAAGTGCGGCACTAATAATGACGTTGCTCGGGTCGAGGTTAAATCGCATGAGTGGATGTTCCGTGTTTCGAGCGATGATTGGCGGGTTTTCGATGGCGCCGATTACTTCGACTCCGTCCAGTGGCGGCACACCATTCAAAAACACCAGCGTGCCCGGCGGCATTTCGTCTGGCACGTAGTTGTCGAATATCGTGAGATCATATTCGTCGGTTAGCTGGTAATTCTCTGGTGGCGACGTGCTCAACGCGACCCGCGAATCGAGCGCGAGTACTTGGCGCAACATGTACGCGCTAATGGAGTCAGGTGCGCTGACCAACAGTGAGCGGATTTGGGTATCAGGCCGCAACGCCAGCCAGGCAACATTGTCGACAGCAAGCGCATCCTCATAATCCAATTGGGCTTCTAACACACCCGCGCCAAGGTCGGGGTGAGTGAACACAGTCTCCGCATCCCCTTCCGCCGGTACGGTGATTTCGTCCACCGCCAGTATCTCATCGTCAAACGTGAGCGTTAGCGTCGTCGTTATGGGTTCGTTATGTGCGTTGTGAATCAGAGCAAACGTCTGCCGATCACCCGCGGAACCGCCGACAGGCGCGCGCACGCTGAATGCGACGATGCCGAGATTGTGCGTAGCATTGCCGACACGCAGAAAGCTAAGGTCATAGGCGCGGGTCGCCATTTCGTTGAGATCGGACACATTGCCATCGCCCACGATTACAATATCCAGGTCCGGAATCGTCTGTTTCAATGAATGGGCAACGAGTATCGCGTCTCGAATGCGGGTTCGGGTATCGGCGAGATCAACGGATCGCAACGCGGCACGCAAACGGGATCGATCATCGGTCAATTCGCACAGGACGTTTGAAGTCTCCGCGAAATCGACCAACATCATCTGGTCGCCCCCTTCCATCTCGTCAATCATCCGCCCCACTTCATCTTTAGCGAGATCCATTCTCGTTTTCCCGCCATCTTCCAATGTCTGCATGCTGGCGGATCGATCAAGAAGAACGCATAAGTGTTTGCCTGCGGTCCCTTCGGCCTGCATGTAAGGGCGCGCGAGGCCAGTTGCGAGTAACGCGAGGACGATGACCTGCAAGAGTAACAGTAGGTTTTTACGAAGCCGCTGAAACGGCGCGTTGGCGGTCATGTCGTGCAAGCTGCGTATCCAAAGCAGGGTGCTGGGAATTTCCACTTCGGTACGCCGCAATTTTAGCAAATATAAGAGGATTACAATCGGGATGAGTGCGAGGAAAGCCAGCATCGCGGGCGCGAGGAACGACCCACGAAGCCATCCGCTAGCGCTAAGAAGCCAGGCGTTCATGTAAACAGTCCGCTTTGCCGCAGCATTTCGAGTGTCAACCGCTCAAAGGGCGTATCGCTCGGCGTGAGCACGTACGACATGCCGCGAGCGAGACAATACGAACGAATTGCCTCGGTAAATCCGGTCACGTTCTGCTTGTACCGCTTCAACAATGACGGGCTCACAGAGATTTCAGTGTGCGCACCGGTCTCGCTATCAAGTAGCTTCAAATCGCCGACCACGCTGGGATCGATCTCCTCTGGCGCGAGGACGTGAATGACGTAAACCTCCGAGCCGGTCTGCGCAAGCCGTTTTAGACTCCCCTCAAATCCGGCTTCATCCAGAAAGTCAGACAGGAATACCGTTACGCCCTTCGAACGATTGAGGATCGTGTGTTCACGGCATGCTGCCTCCAGATCCGTGGTGCCGCTGGCTTCTATTGCCGCGAAGTACTGCAGCAGCTTCCGGGTGGACGCCTTACCCGAGCAAGGCGCGAGGCGAAAAGTACCATCGCCGAATGTTTCCGCAGCAACGCGGTCGTTGCTGACGAGTCCGATATAGGCGATCGCGGCGGCGGCTTTTCGTGCAAATGCAATTTTGGACGGCGATCCAAATTGCATTGATTTGCTCGCATCAATGAGAAGATTGACGGTCAGGTCTTCTTGTTCTTGAAAGAGTTTTAAGTAGAGAGAATCCAGGCGGCCCAAAATGTTCCAATCGATATGACGGAGATCGTCCCCCTGGACGTAATCCCGGTAGTCAGCGAATTCGACACTGCTGCCCTTGCGCTTACTCTTGCGTTCACCCCGGGCATGGCCGAGCCGAACGCGTTTCGCGCCAATAGCGAGCCGTTCCAACTTTCGAAGAAAGTCGGGTTCCAGCAGCGATTCTGCGGTCACAGTCTCCATCTTCGTTAGGCAACCTGTGCGGCGGTGTTGACGCGTTCAAGAATGTCCGCGACGATAGCATCGGAGCTGATTGCGTCGGCCTCCGCTTCGAAGTTCACGAGGACACGGTGCCGTAACGCAGCGTCGGCTGCGCGACGAATGTCTTCAAACCCGACGTTGAACCGGCCATCGCGTAGTGCGCCGACTTTTGCAGCCAGAACCAGGGCTTGCGCGCCGCGCGGACTTGATCCGAACCGTACATACTGACTGACTTTCTCGGTGGCGTAAGGACTGCCTGGTTGCGTTGCGAGCACGAGGCGAACGGCGTACTCCTGGATTTTCGGAGCAATCGGCACGTCGCGTACGAGTGCTTGCCAATCTTTTATTTTGGCCGCGTCCATCACAGGTTGTCCGCTGACCGTTTCACGTTGAGTAGTGCGATCGAGGATTGAGATCAAGTCTGATTCCGTCGGATATCCAACATCCAACTTGAAGAAAAAACGATCGAGCTGCGCTTCGGGCAAGGTATACGTTCCCTCCATTTCAATCGGATTCTGCGTCGCCATCACGAAAAACGGCTCATCGAGAATATGGGTCGTGCGCGCGACGGAGATCGTGTGTTCCTGCATCGCTTCGAGGAGAGCGGACTGCGTCTTTGGCGTCGCGCGGTTGATTTCGTCGGCCAGTACAATGTTCGCGAACAGCGGCCCCTTTCTGAACTGGAAATCGCGCACTCCGTTTTCGTCTTCCACCATGATATTCGTGCCGATAATGTCAGCGGGCATCAAGTCCGGCGTGAATTGGATGCGCGAAAATTCGAGATGCAATGCCTCGCTCAACGTTCGGACCAATAGCGTTTTCCCCAGGCCGGGTACGCCTTCGAGAAGACAATGCCCTCCCGCGAACAGGCACGTCAGTACGCCATCGATAACCGCCTCGCTGCCAACGATGACCTTACTAATCTCATCGTGCAAGCGCTGAAAGTCATCGCGAAATGCCTGGGCTTTTTCTTGCGCGTCCATGTCAATAGCTCCTTGTTTGATGGGGTTCATACTCTTATTCGTCGTCTGATTTCGAATCCGAGCTCTTTTTACGTCGAGATAGCGCGCGTTCCTTCGCCGCTAACAATTGTTGCGTGTAATCCGAACTGCCTGCTGGCTTGGGTGTTGCGGCGACCTCCTGTTCCGTCGCCTGGGCAGTTGGGGTTGTCGTCTGTTGCTGTGTTGCGCCACCGGTTTCTAATGTGGTTCCAGACGATTCATAGACCATAGTCCGAGAAGGTACGGAACCATAGCTGCCCGTCGCAGGCTTCGGACGCAGACCAGGCACTTGTACAAGGTTTCGCAACCCCGGCATCCGACGAAGTCGCACCGCTAGCCAAGCCCAAGCCACGTACAAATCGATCATTACGCGACGAATGAAAATTTCAATTGGAAAGAGGCACGCCGCAACGGCCGCGAGGTACATCCATATCGGCGTCACAGTCGAAGCAGCGGTCAGATTGTGCTCAAATGGATTCGCGTCCGGACTCAAAATACGTCCACCACTTTCTGCGGCCCAATTCTCAAGCAAGGCGTGATTCGTGGCGTTGTAGTTGTACTCCTTGGAGTAATTCATCGCGAGTCCCGAGGGGATAATTCCCTGCGTACCATCCGGGCGTTCATAGGTCATCGTCATCATATAGACGCCACGATCACTTACCGGGAATGTGCCTTCGTAGATCCCCGGACCGGTCTGTGCGATGTCGAGATTTTGGCGCGCAAAATTCGGACCGGGCCCGGTGACGACCCCTTCCGGCCGCAGGAAGTTTACGAACTCGCCGTCGTCGTTCACGGCATCAATGCGAACGTATCCCGTTGAACCTTCGACGCGGGTGTCCACCCTGAATGGCGAAGGGCTCATATCACGCACGGCCCAACGCACCGACTGCGCCCAGAAGCGATCAAAACCGTCCCATTCAACCCAATCCGCGCCCCAACGATTCGTCGCGTCGCTGGTATAAGCGACGGATTTACCAAGGCCGTACCGCCAATGGGCGAGAATCGGATCACCCTCGGGCGAAATCAGCGGGATGGTCGCGTTCTCTTTAGGCGTCGTTACGACATAGCCGAACAACGTCGGGAGTTCGGCCGATAATGTTCCGCGTACAATCTCCGAGTCGTGGTTGCGTTTGGGAACGAACGGTTTCTCGAAGAACAGCGCCTTCTTTACAACCGCAGCCTCTTTGGTAAAGATCTGCGGGAGGTTGTTGGGATTCGTCACGAAGTAGAAATTGCCACCCGTTTCATCCGCAACCCAACTCAGCATGTCCTGATCGTTCGGGCTATGTGGTTGGATGCATACGGTTGAGACTGAAATTTTGGCGTCGTTGAGCTTTCTCAATAGACTTGGTGATGGTGCGGAAGGGTCGCCATCGGAAATCATCACGATGCGTTTGACCGCCGCGTCGCACGCTTCCAGCGCTTCGTACGCCATCTTCAACGTGGGCGCGACATCCGGCATGTCTCCGATCGACCCCGTATTCAGCGCCATTCGTAGCGTGTGTTTGTTTCCGACTGGGCGTAATTCATGAATCCACGAATCGCCCGACGGGTGTTCATACGCCAATAGGCCCATCAAGTCCTGCGAAGAGAGCACGTTTAGCGCGGCGAGACCGATATCCCGCGACCAGGCGTTTCCATCGGCGATCTCAACGGTGTGCAGTATCAACGCGAGAGCGCCTCGCGGCATGATCTTGCGCTGTTTGAGGTCCATACTCACCGGCAACGCTTTCTCGACCGGCGTATCAAAGTATCCCCCCGCACCGAATGAATCCGGGCCGCCGACCATTACGAGACCAATGCCAAGATCGCGGACCAACGCTTCCAAGGACAATAGCTGGTCGGATGACAAATCCGTGCTACTGATATTGGAGAGGACAACGCAGTCGTAATTCTGAAATTGGGCTAGTGAGGTTGGCATCGAGCCAATGTTGGCGGCCTGAACGTTGAGCCCTTCGCGTTCGAGTGCCGGACGCAGATAGCGCCCGTAATCGGACTGCGCTTCGACCAACAATACGGTCGGCTCGCCCTGCACCACGGTAAACGCCCGGCCTTCGTTGTTCGCCATGACCGTGTCGGCGTCGGACTCGATGTGCGCTTCATATTCATAGAATCCGGATTGCGCCAATTCTTGCGGGAGTTCAAATGTATTTTCGCCCGCTTGTAGTGTTACCGGCGCGGCTTGCAACAGGCGCTTGCCCTCGGCCAGGGTCTGGTAGACGCGCAACGTAGCCTCCGAGGTCTGATCGGCGCTCACGACCACGCGCAATGAAAACGGCTCATCCGCATTTGCCTGCGCAGGAACATTTACTTCGCGAATCCGAACTTCGCTGCGCCCTCCGATTTCTAACGGAACGACGTCTATCGCGACATCAGAAGCGGACGCCAGTTTGATTTCGTCTAGCGCTGTACCCCGCGTTTCGTTGCCGTCGGTGAACAGGACGATGCGCTTCATGTGCCCTTGCGGGAACGCCGCCATCGCCAAGCGAATCGCCGCGGCTAAATCGGTCTGTTCGCCACCGACGAACGATCGGACTTCGTCCAATTCGATGGTTGAGTCCACGGACAGTTCGATACTCGATTCGTCGCCGAATGCGATGACCCCTGCATCGTCTTTCGACGTCATGTATTCCGATGACATTCGGCGGACGGCCTCTTCCGAAGCCAGCTGCGCGTCTTCGGGGACGCTGTTCGACCTGTCGAGGAGAAAGAAAACGGCCAGACGATCGGATTCCTTCACCCATTCAGCGCCGGCAATCGCAAAAATAATGCAGAGCAGAATGATTGTGCGCAGCGTGATGGCGGTCCATTTGCGGACGGGCCCGAGCGACCGGATCTTCATGCCGACGTAAATACTCGCGGGTACGAGGATCAATAGTATCAACGCTTCTGGCGATCCGAATCGCGGCCACTCAGTCATGCGATAGCCTCTAACGAAATTCGTTGAATGCGATCGTTGTCCGTATCGGCGACATAGACGAACCCGTCGGCCGAGGCGCAAATGCCGCGCGGTGCATTGAATTCGCCGGGTCCACGGCCAGGCCTTCCGAAACAGCCGATATGTTTGCCCGAAGTCGTGAACCGCGAGACGCGATTGTTGCCGTACTCGCACAACACGAGTGATCCGTCTGGCGCAACATCCATGTCATAGGGAAACTTGAGGAAACCGGGCGCGACGCCAGCGTCGCTGATGATGTGAGATAGTTGGCCATCCGATTCGAAGCATTGGATGCGGTGATTGGCGGTGTCGCAAACGTACAAGCGCCCATCGGAAGGCCGGACAATCGACATTGCGCGGGAGAATTCGCCAGGCGCTTCGCCCAACGTCCCCCACTCGCGTTCGAATTCTCTCGACTTCGAGAAGATATGAACGCGCTCCGCATCCATGCCGTATTCGGAGAAGATATAGCGCCCTTCGTCATCGAGGACGACATCCGTGAGGTAAATAAACTCGTCTTCGCCGGTGCCGTACCCTCCCCACATATCGAGGAGTTCTCCCGACGGGTCGTATTCCAATAGGCGGCTGTTGTGGGTATCCGGGATGAGTATGCGGCCATCTTCGACGGGGGTAATGCCGGTGGGTGTGCCGTTGTCGGTTTTCGGTAGCACCCAACTGCGAAGAAATGCACCTTCGGGGCTGAATACCTGCATGCGTCCGGTCGTATCGATTACGTAGACCTCGCCCCGCCAAGCAGCAATCGCGCGAGGCTTCTTGAAATGACCTTTCCGAATGCCGGTCTCGCCCCACATGTGAACAGCACTAAATCGACTGCCATTGTCGATCGCGCACCCGGTGAGGACCATGCCGCCAACCGCGCCAAGAAATACGCGGCGCGTACAACCAGACGGACGCCAATCGCTAAAGGGTAGAAATGAATGCAACTTACTTGCCGTTTCAATCGCCGGTGGCGGCTATTGCGGCGCGTCTTGAACCGGGGCGGATTCCGGCTCCAACGTGCCGAAATATTGGCGCACAAACTCCCGGGCACCTGGCGGAATTTCCTCTTGCGTCAGCGCTTGTTCGGCTTGTTGCCGAACAGCGACGATCGCCTCGCTCGAAAACTCGGCGGTTGCGTCCGTGTCTTCATCGGGTACAGCGCGCTGCATGATGGTCGCGAGTATCTTACCCTTCGTCATTTCGCCCGGCAGCATTGTGGGGTCGAACGCTGTTTCGGTGTCCGGCAACTCTCCGACTTGATTGCCGCGACCGCGCCCAGGCCCACCGAGGCCACCATTGCTTTCCGCGAACGTCGACCCTTGAAAGTTGCCGTACCGTCCACCGCCTGAGCCTCGGCCTTTTTGACCCAGGACTAACGACTTGCACTCGCCGATCCCATTGCACATCGAATCAAGCTGAGCCATTTGCGTCAACATCGACTCAAGATCAGACACAGACATTTCCATCTGTTCTAGGGCAGCTACGGCCGCTTCCATATCGCCGGTCGACAGGTCTTTCGCCGCCTCGGCCAATGCCTCGCCCATCATGCTCTCTTCACCGCCAAGCATTTTGGCGAGTTGTTCCATGTCTTCCTTCAATGCGTCAAGCTCTTTGTCCGACATTTCGCCGGAGGCCATTTTCTGCATCACTTCTTTAAGTTTTTGCGCAGCCTCATCGTATTCACCGTTTTTCAATGCCTGCGCAACCGGCTGTAACTGATTCAAATTCTTCGGATCGCCCTGCAGTTTCGGAATCGGCGACTCGGACGCGAGGTCTTCCCGTTGTTTTTCCAACGCGTCGGTTAGATTTTCGAGACGTGAAAACGCTTGTTTTTCAGTAATATCGCCATAGGAGAGCGCTTCCGCGATGCGTTCCAGGTCTTCTGCCGCAGCTTCCAAATCCGACGATAATTCTTCTGCCGGTAGTTCGCGTAGTGGCTTGGCAACCGCGCGTAGACGCTCCACTTTCACCTGAGTCTCTTCCGTCTTAGCCCGTGCTTCCGCCACGCGTTCCCGATGCCCGAGGAGATCCCACTCCGGCATTAGGACATACATGACTAGAAAGGCGACAGCGGGTGCCGCGACCCAACGCAGCGCATGCGGCGGTCGAATTGGGAAGTCGCGGGACACGTTGATGCGC
>JAJDAB010000398.1 GCA_029262095.1 Candidatus Hydrogenedentota bacterium | reverse complement strand
GAGTGCGTCGTCATAGCCCAGCGTGCGTTTCAATGACGTGGCCGCCCAATAGCACACGACCCCTGCCGTAAAGCCGATGACAAGTGCGCCCAGCGCTCCGACGTTTCCAGAGGCCGGCGTAATGGCCGCGAGTCCCGCGATAGCGCCGGTCGCGAAACCTAATGCACTCGGCTTGCCCGAACGTATCCATTCAATCGCGATCCACGTGATCGCCGCCATACATGGGGATAATTGCGTGACGACGATGGCCATGGCCGCGTCGCCGTTCGCACCCAACGCGCTGCCGCCATTGAACCCAAACCAGCCCACCCACAACATCGCCGTGCCGGTTAGCGTCATCGTCAAGTTGTGCGGCGGCATTGGCGTTGTAGGATAACCTTTGCGCGGGCCCACTAAGTACGCCGCGACCAACGCCGCGACACCGGCGGTTAAATGCACGACAATGCCACCCGCGAAGTCGATGACACCCATGTCCGCGAAGAAGGCACCATCCCCACCCCACACCATGTGGCAAATCGGCAAGTACGCAAATGTAAACCAAAGCATTGAGAACACCATCATCGCGGAAAACTTCATCCGTTCTGCGAATGCGCCGACGATTAGGCCGGGGGTGATGATGGCAAATGTCATTTGAAAAATGAAGAACAGCGGTTCAGGAATCGTACCGCTCACCGCGTTCGCGTCGACCCCTTTCATGAATACTTTGCCCAACCCGCCGATGAATGCGTGCAGGCCTTTTTCATTCGCGACCATCCCGGTCGAGTCGAATGCGAGACTGTAACCGTAGATCGTCCAGAGAATGCTGATGGCCGCGGTAATCGCGAAGCATTGCATGTACACGGACAGCACGTTGCGCGTGCGGACCAGACCCGCATAGAACATCGCGAGCCCTGGGATCATCATGAACAATACCAACGCGCTCGCGACGATGATCCAGGCCGTGTCGCCCGTATCAATCGTGTCCTGAGCAAAAGCCCGATTGGAAACCACCAACGCCAACACCGAAAACAGACCGAGCCGTTGAATTTGTGACACATTCTTGTACGTGCGATGCATTCAATATCTCCCTACGCGATGTGGCTACGCCCTGCCCGGGGCGATTGAAAGGATAACGCGCCAATGACACCCGATTGGTGCGCCCCGCGATTTAAGCAGTTTGTGGTTGTACTGTCAAGAAAGTGAGAGCGCTCGGTTCCGCTGATCTAAAACGAGTCATTTTAGAACGGCTCAGCGGCTCAACGAATCACGGTTTCAAAGGTACAGCAGTTTTGGGCGTATGAAGTCAAAATCTGTTGCCCTGTGTAAAAGATACATTGTGCGGTGTCCCATGTGGGCCAACTTTACGTCTTTAGACTAAATGAACAAAAAAGTACTATTGCAGGAATATTCTCATGATGGTACAGTAGATATCGAATCAAACCAGCTACGTTGTTGGTGGGATTTCCCAGTTGATGGAAAAGGAGCGTATCCATGAAAACATCATTCGGTCTAGTGGGAAGTTGTCTGTTGGTTGCCGTACTTGCCGTCTTCGTATTTGGAACCTATGACGCCGATGCGGCTTGTAACGCTGCCCCGTCCGGCAAAAAGTGCGGGCCGGGGACTACTTCGAACGTTTATGTAAATGGAGTTCTCGTCTATACGTATACGAAGTGCAACACGGTAAGTGGATCTGGCAAAAAGTACTGCGCGACGAAGTCCGTTACAAATACGTACGGCACCTACACGACCCGAGTAGGTTGCTACCGTACGGAGTCAAACTGTTGTGACAACACGACGACCTAAGTACCCGACTTTTGGACTACCCTTATAAGTTGGAATTAGCTTCATCCCTGTGTCGGTGCAAAACCGGCGCGGGGATTTTAGTGCGCGGAAGGCCTCTGTCCGTAGGGTGTTCGGCGTACGTTCATATGGATTCAGACACATGACCATTGGCAACATGCGTGGCCGGCGCGTATTTTATGCCATTTGCCTTGTCCTTGCTGCCCGCTCATCGGCGCAATTATCGACTCCTGCGGAAGCTTATCTCGATCAAATTGCGGAAACTTGGCAGAGTTACCCGACAATCGTGTTGGGTGTTGAAAGCACTACTCGGGAAAGTAATGAGGGTTTCCCCGATCCAGTGGTCAAGACGGATAGCATGACGCTGCACCCGATACCTTCGTTTCGACTAACTCATTCCGCCCAATCAATCGTTCAGGACAGCGGACGGTATGCGCTTCGCGGACAACTCTACTGGAGCAACAGTGAAAACGAAACACCAAGCCTAATCCAAAAGACATCTCATGTTTGGGATGGTGAGCGTTTCTACGAACATTCTACGCCTGCTGGTGTGGACGATTCGCCACTGTTTGTGCGCCGCGATGAGAGTGTCGGTAAGGGGATGTATCGCAAGCACCTAAATGGGTCTGAGCTGTTAGGATATATCGGAGATGACAACGCACCTTTTTATGAAGTCATGCGCGACGCAACTCGGCTAACACTTAGCGACGAGACTACGGAGGTCGCGGGGCATCCCTGTGACCTCCTTGTTGCGGAAACGGACCAAGGAAGATACGAGCTTTGGATTCAACAGGACAACGCGCTCGCTTTGCGAAGAGTCCGCGTTACTAGGGATAGTACTCATCGAGTCTCTGGAGAGGGGCCACCTGCGAAGGTTGAAGAAGATCTGGACGGAAATATCATCATTACGAGCTCTAAAACGAAACAAGAAGAACTGATTCTCGACGATATTCGGATGACCGAGATTGACGGGTTGTTACAAATCGTTAGCTACAGGAAGACTCGAATCAGAGATTTCGAGGGCGGCGGGCACCAAGTTCAGGCCTCAGAGGTTGTCGCGAAAGAGTCTTCTCGTAATCCGGCCGCAGTTTCCTACGACGCCTTTCAAATGAATGAGATCGCCGATGGAACGGAAGTTCGTTACGTTGACGGCCCGGAGCGAGATATCGCATTTGTTTGGGATGCCGGAGAAATTCGACAACGCATTGCGGAAGAGGTGATGGATACGATATCTGACCAGACGCCCACTGAAGAATCCGTCGAAGAACGTGAGATAGATTCCTCGATCGAAACAAACGAGGCAGAACCAACCAAATCCACATCAATTCAGGCTCCGTTGGAACCATCTCCACGAGACAACCGTTGGATTGCCGCGCTCGTTTTGCTAGTCGCGCTGGTATCGGCGGGTTACGTCTACTCAAGAGCGCTCCGTAGGTAAACGATATCTACGTTTCGTGATGATCCTTCTTTCACTGCTGGACATCTTCAAAGAACCGGAATTCATGCAGTTCGGCGTCGTTCGCACCCGCGCGCTGTAGGGTCTCGAGCAGCGATTGCGCAGCGTCGTACTCTTCCTGCTGAATATGGTATGCAATGAGGATCTTGCTTAGGTCGAGCGTTTTCCTGCGCGAATCCGCAGCGGGATCGAGACTTTCAGCCATTGACCGAATTCGTTCTATCGCCGACGCCGGTTCCGTGCCACCAAGGTCCATATTCACCAGCGCGTCAAACGCCGTCATTCGCTGTACGTCTACGTCCCAACGAAAGCGGTCGATGACTTCGCCGATCCCGTGAAAGCCGTTGGGTATAAAACGGCTTCCCCGTGTATCGATTTGGCTGGTCCTGATGGAGTTGCGCCGTTCTTCGAAGAGCAATTGCTCGTAGATCGCGCGCGCATCTTTCGCTCGGCCCTGTTGCGCGTAGAGCCGCGCGAGTTTGAATCGCGTGCCGTCTCCGTCCGGCGGATCGATTTCGATTAACCGTTCATACAACGGAATGACGTCGTCAATTGCACCGAAGCCGCGCAGCACCGATGCTAATGGTTGCATAATTCTCGCGTCTTCGCCGTGCCGATCCAGTATCGCGTTCACGGTCGTTGAAGCCTTTTCCTTCTTACCCTGCTGGTAGAGCAAGGGCAACACCGACAGACTCGCCGCGGTCCAACTTTCCGGGTACAACTCCATGTGATGGACTTGCCGTTCAATCGATGTCTCGATCCGTTTGCTTCGCTGGGTCATCAAGGCGATTTCGCGTAGTAGCCATAAGTTATCGGGTTGTGACTGCGCCAGCGTCTGCGCCACGTCCAACGCCGCGCCCCATCGCTCAGCGGCCTGATAGGCAATCAATAGGTCTTCCTTCGCGCGACCGCTCTTCGGTTCGTTCATGACCGCCTGTCGGAAATCCTCTAGGTGGCCTTCTGCGGTTCCGGCTTCGCGCGCGATGTGAAGCAGTGCATAAATAACTACGCGGCGAAATTCGTTAAATGACCCTTGCCACGACTTTCCCAATGCTTCCAACAACGCGAGTGGTGGCTTCTTGGACAAGCCCTGCCGTTGTTGCCCCATCACACTTCTATTCGTATTTGCCGCGAATTGGACTACGCCCTCAGGTGCTTCCTCGGCTTTATCGCCCAGTTCCAGAATCGTTTTGAGTTGGAGAATCGCACGACTGCTTCGCTCGGCAATAGCCAAACGAATGGCGTACTGATATCGCATCGTGAATTCATAGGGTGCCAATGTCACTGCACGATCCATAACGGCTAAAGCGCGATGATGAAATCCCTCATCTCGCATGGTCTGCGCGAGCGATTCAAGCACGTCCGGATTCCCGGGTCGTTCCAAGTACAATACGTCCCAGGCAGCAATCGCATCACGATATGCGCCGAGCCGCGCATAGGCGACACCCAACCGTTCACGCTCTCGCGGCGTCAAGTCGCCACGAACCGCTTCCAACTGATGATGGACCGCGACGACTTTTTCGAGGTCGCCCGCCTCGTATGCCGCCCGCAACAACTTGCGAAGGCCCGTCTCTTCATCCGCCGAAAGCCGCAACGCGCTTTCTAACACTTCGACCGCGCGATCGCCATCGCCCGAAGCGGTATACACTGCGGCCAATTCTTCTTGCACACTGGGATTGTCCGGCGCTTGTTCCGCAAGGGCGCGAAATTCGCGGATGAGATCATCCGCGTGGCCGTGATCTTCGTATAGGGCTGCTAACAATCGAACGGCTTCGAGTCTAACCCGATCATTAGGCGCGGCGGCGAGTAAGTTACGATAGGCTTCCTGCGCTTCGCCAAACCTGCTGTATCCCGCGAGCATATCGCCGTATTCGCGCAGCGCATCAGGATCACCCGGCTTGAGTTGTAACAACTTGCGAAACGCGTCAAGCGCCTCATCTCGCTGACCGTTGGCTGAATAGGCGCGCGCAAGACCGCGCAGCGCTGGAAAATCTGCGGGCGCACTCGCCACGATCGCGCGCGCGACATTCACTGCTTCTTCCGTCTGCCGCTCTTCGACGCACAACGCCGCGAGTTCTCGATAGTATCCGGCCGCTCGACTAGCGTCTAGTTCTATTAGTTGCTTGTACGCCGTGATAGCACGGAGTGGTTGTTCGTTAGTTCGATAAGCGCGCGCCAGGGCAAGCCGGTAGTTCGGGTCGTCAGGAGCGAGGTCGGTGCACTGTTCGTACAGCCGTACGACGTGACGTTTATTCCCCAGCCGCACTTCCAGTTCCGCGAGTCGCGCCAATAAGGGAAGCGATTCCGGATTTTTCTCAAGCCGGAGTTCCCACTCGTTCTTTTTCGATTGCAGTATTCCGAGCGAGGCGTATGCGTCCAACAAACCATCGACACCGCGTTCACGAAGATAGGGTTGTTCATTCTGGTCCGCGAGCCCGGCAAAGTGCGGGAGCGCTTCTTCGAATTTTCCGCGCCGCGCCAGCAATTTTGCTAGATTCAGCGCGGTCTGTCCATTATTGGGATCGAGTTCCAACGCTTGGAGTAACAATGTTTCGGCATCGTCCAACAATTCTCGCGCGGCTAGAATCATTGCAATTTCTACGTAGTCTTCCGCCGTCGATCCCGCAGCCGTGAGCGTTGAGGTCCATACGCGGACAGCGTCTTCCGGCGCATCATTCTGATAGTGTAGGTCGGCCAGCCGAAGTCGCCATTCCCGTGAATCTTCCAGAGCCAGGGCCGATTCGAATGCTGAAACGGCTTCGTCTACAAGTCCATATTGCTCAAACCACGCTGCCAACTGCGCGTGCCTCGATGCCACATTGTCGTTTTCAACCAACGCCCGCCATGTGGCGATAGCGTGATCGGAGTCACCCGAACGAAAATGCGCTTCGCCCAATCGTCTAAGATATTCGGTGTCATCAGGAAACAATTTAGCGAGACTTGCGAGGGTACGTTGAAGATCCTCGGTCCGATCAGTACTCATATACAGTTCGATCAACGCTTCGTTTGCTCGAAGGTGACCCGGCGCGCGCTCAAGTGCGTTGAGCAACGTCGCTTCGGCCTTATCGAACTGTTCTAGTCGTCGCTGAGTCTCGGCGAGTAAGACGCGGAACTCGATATCGGAAGCGTCCGCGTCTATGCGCGCGGTTAGGTAGTCTGCAAACGCGGGTAAGTTTTCCCAGGCTTCATATGCCGAAATCAGACGTTGTTTGAGATCGGCGAATAGCCAGTTGCCGGGTGCGACGAAGTCCAACGCATCTTCGTACGCAGCGACGGCATCCGAAAAGTTCTTTCGCCGCAGTTGGATGTCGCCGATCGCGCGCATTTCACGGCATTGGCGGTATGTATTCTCTTGGTCTGCATCAATGATCCGGCGGTGAACTTCGATGGCTTCGGGCCATTTCTGATGGCTTTCATAGATTTCCGCCAGGGCGAGCAGCGCGTAAAGATCGTCGCTCTCCGCGGCGATGCGATTCCACGTCTCCGCGGCTTCATCAATCCGACCGGCGCGGATGAGCACGCCACCCAAGATACGTGCAGCGTCGGCCCGATCGTCCGGATCCGTTAGCGCACCCAGCGCATCGTTCAATCGCGCGATCGATTCATCTTTACGATCCGTGCCGTCGTAAAGCTTACCCAATAAAACATTGAGCTTCGGGTTCGCGGCTGATTCGCCTTGGACTTGTTCTAAGTATTCAATGGCCTTGTCCGCCTGGAACAAGCGCGTGTAAATGCGCCCTGCCAGGATGAGGTCTGCCGCATGGATTGCCGGTCGCTCGTCCGGTTCATCCAGCAGTGCGACCCAAGCGTCCAGCCCATCCGAACTAAAGTAACTTGTGAAGAGTGCTTCGAACGCCCGATCTTGAAATGGATTCCGTCGCAGGACTTTTTGATACCGGTCGCGGTACTGCGGATCGAGCACAACACTCGATGCCCCGCGATCCGTCCTACTGCTTTGTGCGCTTACTGTTGCACACAGAAGAAGACCGATCATCATGGATCGAATGACTAAATCCATTGAGGCAATCGAACGAAACAACTTGGACTCCAGCATTGCAGTGGCGCGACAGCCGGTCCAAATGCCTAAGAAATTCGCGTCAACAGACACGGAAGCACTCAGAAAAGAGACCGATTATAGGCCCAAAAACCAAACTGTAAGAATAATGGAGTCGCCCTTGGGATTCCAGGGCGGGACGCCGGGACTACCGCCGCAGTTCGGTTACTGCATCCAGCAGCGCGGCGCGCGCGGAATCACTCGGATGCAATCCATCAATCGCGTTCTGACGATCATCTTGAGCGTCGGTCTGCCGGGCGACTTCCTGCTCAAAGAATTGCTTCGCCATCGAGCTAAAATTCGAACGGGACCCAATACCTTCAAGCTCTGAGTACGCGACTCGATTTTCGGCGCCCACCAACCGTTGTTCGAGCCGAGTCTTTTCACGATTTGCCGCGCCGAGCGCATCTTCCAGGTCCGCGGTCTTTACGGTCAATCGGCCCACTTCGTCGTTTAGCGCGGTAAGTTCCGTATGTTGCTCTTCAGCCGACGCATTGTCCTCTCGTGCGGCTGAAACCTCGTTCTCCAGATCCACAATGCGCGCACGTAGCTGTGCATTCACACGCTGCGCTGATTCGAGCGTATTGGTTGCGTCGTCTAACTTTTCCGTGAGTTGTTGGCGAATCTCGACTGCAGAGTCTCGCTCCGTCCGAGCTTCCGTCAAACGAAGTTGAAGCGACGCCTCGGTCGATTCCGATTCTGCGATTGTCGCTCGAAGTTGCGTGACGTCGCGCTGCGCGGTCTCCACTCGCTCCAGCGCCGTCTCCAGCTGACGTGACACCTGGTCCCGTCGAGCGAGGGCTTCATCACGCGCGCCGGTCAATTCCAAGTTCCGGCGTTGCAGCCGTTGTTCCGATTCCTCCGATGCAATGCGCAACCGGGTTTCGTTTGCGAGGTCGGCCTGCAACTTATCCAATTGCGCCTGCAAATCCGCGAGGGCCTCGCGGCCTTTCGACCGGACCGAAGCGCTCTCTTCCTCGGCGGCACGTTGGCCCGCACGAAACGATTCGATTTCATCCAACAGTTGCTGCCGCTGCGTCTCCCAGGCCGTCCTCGCCTCATTCGTCCTAGTCGCCGAAAGCTCCATCGCGCGATCCGCGTCGGCCGCCTGGCGCTGAAGAAGCTCGAACCGTTCGTCGCTCGCCTGAAGTTCCACGCGCTTCGTTTCGAGGTCTTTTTCAAGGCCGGGTAGGCGCTCCACAAGCGGAAGCGCTTCGTCTAAACGCGCCATTGCTTCGGTGTACGCTGCGATTTCCGTTTCCAACTGGCTGGTGAGATCATCGATCGCGCTGCTTAGCCGCTCTTGCTCCACTACGGTGGTCGCGTTTGCGTCGTCGAGCTTTGCCGTCAGCGTGGCTTCGATATCCGTGACCGCTTCGAGCCGTTCCTTCCACGAGGCCGCATCCTCTTCCGCTGCGCATAGCTCATTGCGCAAGGCATCCAGCTGTTGCTCGAACGTGTCACACTCAGTCGTTCTATCGGCTTTTACTTTCGTAGCCAGTGCATCCCCGGTTTCCAGCTTTTGCTCAAGGTCGAGAACCCGCTCCAACAGATCGTCGTTCTCGGTTTGGCGGCGGTCCGTTTCACGTTGTGATTCGGACAACGCTTCCTCCAGTTCAGGGATACGATCCGATTCCAACGCCGACAGTTGAGTGGTCAGCGCTTGGTTTTGTTCTTGCGCGGATTGATACTGCGTCGTTAGCTCGGTGACTCGATCGTTGAGTGATTTCGATTCGCGTTCGGCTTCCGCCCGCAGCCGAATTTCCTGCGCCAATCCATCGCCGCCATTTTGAAGACGCGCCTGCAACTGGCGGTACTCATCGACAATTGAAACCGCATGCTTGAACAACCGTTCCAGCCGCACATACCGCTGTTCCGGACTCACGTTCACGACCGGCGCGGGCTGTCCCGGTTGCGGAATCGAAATAATCCCTTTGCAAATACGGCACCAACCATCCCGCCCGGCAAACGCATCTTGATGCGACAGATGGTTTCCGCAATGCGGACAATCAAACTCAATCATTGAACACCATACTCCCGATACAACCGAGCGGCCCGAAAGCCAATAACAATTCTAGTTCAATTCGGAGAGAAGGTCGGGGAAGAGAGACGGACAGACAGCGGACTCAGCTAAGTCTTCTGATAGATCGGCGCCAACCCAATCCGTGGTCATCCAGGCACCCACAACGCAACCCACACTTATCCGCCATTCTACAAACTTCCGGCGCAATGTAAATGGTTTTCGCGAACTTTTTTCGCGATACGAACGCCGATTGCTTATGAATTCGCCGAATAGTGCGAACACTTCAACAGGTTTCTCTTCAGAAGTGACCGCGTCCTCCTCGACGCGGTCCATGTTCGCAACTTCGAGTCTTGTCGGATATCTCAGTGAGGTTCATCGCCCACATTACAGATTTTTCATAATCGCGCATGCCGTTCTGTCATGTTCGGCTTCTATTCTACAACTGGGCGTTGAGTGGGTCTTGAGATATCAACGCGAGGGTGGAGTGAATGGTTATGCGAATGCTACGGGTGCTGGGTGTCTTGTTTCTTCTTGCAGGTACTGCCGAACGGTCTCAAGCTCAACCGCCTCCCCCGCCACCGCAACCCTTGCCACCTGTGCCGGTGCCGCCGGAGTATCCGATTACGGAGGAGAAGCGCATTCTCGGCAAGATTTTGTTCTGGGACGAACAATTGTCCAGCGCTAATTCGATAGCGTGTGGTTCGTGCCATATTCCGTCTGGTGCTGGAGCCGACCCAAATCCTGCCACGCATCCCGGGCCCGATGGCACGTTTGGCACGGCGGATGATGTACTCGGTTCGTTGGGTGTGGTTCGCCGTGATAATGCGGGTAACCCGATCGCTGATATGGTATTCGGTTTCAACCGTCAGGTCACGGGCCGTGCAGCGCCGTCGTATTTCGCGAGCATGTTTGCGCCGGACATATTTTGGGATGGACGGGCGACGTCTGAATTTGTCGATCCACTGAACGGTTCTTCCGTTGTGATTGCGACCGGTGGTGCACTGGAGAGTCAGGCCGTCGGTCCCATTTTGAGCCACGCCGAGATGGCGAAGGATGGGCGTACTTGGTCGGATGTTACGAACAAGCTTGCGGTTGTCACTCCGTTAGCATTTGGCTACGCGTATCCGCCTGACATCGCGGCGGTCTTGTCCGGCTCCGCGACGTATCCCGACCTATTCGCGAACGCGTTTGGAGACGGGGCGATTACGCCCGTTCGCATCGCGTTTGCTATCGCGACATACGAACGCACGCTCGTCGCCGATCAGACGCCCTGGGACCTCTTTATCGCTGGCGATACCAATGCGCTGACCCCGCAACAACAGCTCGGCTGGGAACACTTGCGTGACCGAACGGTCTGCACGAATTGTCATCGGCCGCCTCAATTCACGGACAACCAATTCCATAACATCGGACTGAGGCCAGCGAGTGAGGATACAGGGCGCATGGCGGTGACGGGCAATGCGAATGATTTCGGCGAATTCAAGACGCCGAGTCTGCGCAATGTTGGTTTGAAAGGTTCGTTGATGCATGTCGGCTGGGTGACGAGTGCCGCTGATGCCGTTGATTTCTATATATCCGGTCAGGTGAACAACGGCCATATGCAATTCACTGCTGACCAGTCGAACATACCTGGCACGCCTCCTGGTCCCGCCAGACGGTATGACAACATCAACATTCCCGTCCTGGATATGAACGGACAACCTTTCCGCGCGGCTGTCATCGATTTTCTCGAAAATGGGCTCACGGATCCGCGTGTAGCGAATGAGACATTTCCGTTCGACCGTCCCAGGCTTTCAAGCGAAGCGTTCATGGTTCCTCCTGGCGTACCCGCGTCTGAGGACTGGTCTCTTACGATTCTGTTTCTTGGGTTGTGTTGTGCGGCCGTTCTTTCACGAAGGATTCTTATTCGGCGTAGCTAGATTGATGCGGTGATCGGCTTTCGTCTATTGAATGCGGTAGACTCTCCGCCATGAAATTCGCTGCCCGTGTAAGAAGGATCTGGACTGAGAATCCGAGTTGTGCGATTGGTGTCGTGCTCGTTACGTTCGCGGCGATTGCGCATGCGGACGAGCCGCCTGTCGACATCGCACTATTCCGCGACAGTATTTCGCATTGGAACAATGAACACGGTCGCGACCGTAACGACCCGCGTTTCGACCCTTCGGAATACGAAGCCATCGCGGATCGGCTTGTGGCGTTTCAGAATCCCGATGGAGGTTGGCCCAAGAATGTGGATTGGTTGCTCAACATCGACGCAGATGAAATTCGGGCGATCAAAGGGCGCGGTATCTATCGAAGCACGTTCGATAATCGCAATGTCTATCCGCAAATTGGATACCTCGTGAAAGCGGCCAAGCGCTCGCGCGAAAAGCGGTACGAATTGACTGCCATTCGGGGTCTCGATTACATCTTCAACGAGCAGCGTTCATCTGGTGGATGGCGTGGCTCCGATATTGACGCCATTACATATAACGACGACGTCATGACCGGCGTGATGGCGTTGCTGCTTGATGCATCGAATGGGCAGTCGCCTTTCGATCTGCTCAGTAAGGAGTACCTGGAACGATCGGGTGAATCGCTTCAACGAGCGGTTGACGCGACCTTGCGTTGCCAAATCCGTGTACAAGGCCGATTGACCGGTTGGTGTCAACAACATGACCACGAAACATTTGAGCCGGTGGCCGCACGGAGTTATGAGTTGCCTGCGATATGTCCAGCAGAAACGACGAGCATCGTTCGCTTTCTGATGCGGTTGGACTCGGACGACGAACGCGTTCGCCAATCCATTGACAGCGCGATTCGTTGGCTCGAAGCATCCGCGATACACGGAGTCCGCATCGAACGGTTTGACATTGGCCCGGTTCGATTTAAGAATCACACGGCCACGACTGATGTGCGCGTCGTCCAAGACCCTAACGCCCCGCCGGTCTGGGCGCGGTATTACGAAATCGAGACCAACCTACCGTTCTTCTGCAATCGAGATGGCGTGAAAGTGTATGCGCTGGAAGACGTCGCGCTCGAACGGCGAACGGGCTACGCGTGGTACGGCCGGTGGCCGGAATCTTTGCTGGCCGAACGCCACTAATCCCAACCGGACAAAGCCATGACCGATACTGAAAAACAATCAATCTGGTTCTACGCTCTGTTCCCTGCGATAGCGATGCTACTCGGATGGGGGTTACGCGGCTACATTGGAGGTGGACCGTTTGGCGCTATGATTCCCGGCTGCTTCGTTACGCTAACGATCTGCTTATTGCTCGGCTACAAAATGGAAACCGCCGCTTTGGCCACCGCGTTCGGCGCGATCGGAATCGGCTTCGGCGGTGAGATGACCTACGGCCAGACACTCGGTTTCTTGCGCGATCCGGATACGCTTGGCTGGGGTGTGCTGGGGTGCATTGTCAAAGGCGGTGCTTGGGGATTGCTCGGCGGAGCGATGTTAGGCCTTGGACTGAGTCGAGATAAGTACGATCGAAAATCCCTCATTCTTGGGCTATTGATCATGGTCGCTGCATTTCATCTTGGTCGCATCCTCATCAACGAACCGAAGCTGATTTATTTTTCCAACCTCGAAGATCGTCCACGCGACGAATCCTGGGCGGGTCTGTATTTCGCCGCGATTGCCCTGTTTGCATTCATGCGCACGCGCGGCACAGCGCAAGAGCTTCGCGTCCCGCTGATGTTTACGCTCTTTGGCCTTGTGGGCGGCGCGATAGGGTTTGGCGGCGGCGTTTTGTGGCTGGCGTTTGGTCCGGAGACCAAATGGATTGGCTGGTGGAAGATGATGGAACTCACATTTGGATTCGTGTTCGGCGGTGCGTTGGGCCTGTGCGCCTACCGCTGCCGAAATGAACTCCGAGTGAGTGGACAGCAGGGGGAAACACCGCCGCCGCGCTGGTCGCCTATGCTCGCCTTCGTGGCTTTGTTCATGCTCATGTTTGGCGGCATCGTTGTGTTGCGTCTCATCCTGCCCGACGATTTCGCGGAGAGCGATGCGGCGTACGCCTTTGCCCTACGGCAGTTGCTCGGCGTCGTGTTTAGCTTTACGTTCTTCGGTGCGGTCGCCATCATTATCAGCCTGTTTTCCCTACACGTGGCGTGGCACGTCGCGATAACGCTCACGTTTTTTCATACCGTCCACGACTTCGTGCGCGATCTTGACAAGATCGAGAATTTCGGTTACGTATGGCCGATGTCCGTTCAATGGCTTGTCAGCATCGGGTTGTCCCTTGCTCTTGGTTGTGCGGTGTACAAACTCCAGAACGGGCACCGCGCCGTCGCGCGCCTTCTTCTGATCGCAATCGCATCATGTTACGCGATGGCCTGCGTGCGCTCATTCGGACATGCGGACTACCTGAACGCATCTGCGCTAAAACTACTCATCGAAAGCCACCCTTCAATTATTTTTGTACACGGAACGTTTACCGTGTCCGCGCTGATTACCGCGTATTTCGTTCTCACCAAGTTTCCAGACGAAGTAGATGCGTAGTCGAAGGCGATTGACGCGTTACACAATTGGAATTCCCTTAATACCGCGAAAACCGACACGCAATCCATCCTCATTTCAACGCCATAGACCCATTTTCATTCAAATTGGCTAGTAATGAAGCGGCCATGCTGTCATGCTTGCGACCGTTGTTGGTCCGAGATTTGGGAGTTTGGTCTGTGGCGTTTCGTCGTTTTGTCTTTCTCGCGATTCTACTTTGCAGTATCCCTGCGTTCGCGCAAGGTGTCGTTACCGGCGAATTGCGGACGTGGCATCGGGTATCGATTACGTTTGACGGTCCGACGACAAATGAGTCCGCCGATCCAAATCCTTTTCTTGATTACCGCCTCAATGTCACATTTACGAACGGCGCGACGAACATCGTCGTACCTGGATTCTATGCCGCAGACGGCGACGCCGCCGAATCGAGCGCTGTTACCGGCAACAAATGGCGCGTCCATTTCTCGCCACCGCTTACGGGGCTCTGGAATTACGTGGCCTCGTTCCGTACAGGCACCGATGTCGCCGTGAGCACGAACGCAACTGCGGGAACGGCGACAGGCTTCGACGGCGCATCCGGTTCATTCACGATCCCAACCACGGACAAGACCGGAGCCGACTTTCGGGGGAAGGGTTTACTCGAATATGTTGGACAGCGCTATCTCCAATTTGCGGAGACGGGTAAATACTTCCTCAAAGGCGGCGCGGACAGCCCGGAAAACTTCTTGGCCTACAATGGTTTCGATCAGACGCCCGCATCGCACAGCTACACGCCGCACGCCGGGGACTGGAACACCGGCGACCCGTCTTGGAATGGAACTGCGGGGCGCAACATCATCGGCGCGATCAACTACCTCGCGAGTGAAGGCATGAATTCCGTTTACTTCCTCACGATGAACGTCGATGGCGACGGCGACGACGTATGGCCGTGGACGAGTTCGAGCAATCAACAACGATTCGATTGCAGCAAACTCGATCAGTGGGAAGTGGTGTTCAGCCACATGGACGAAATCGGAATCCAGCTCCATGTGATCACGCAGGAAACGGAGAACAACGACCTCATCAACGGCGGCAGCCTGGGGACGGAGCGGCAACTCTATTACCGTGAACTCGTCGCACGCTTCGGCCATCACCTCGCCGTCGATTGGAATCTTGGCGAAGAGAACGTCAATTCCGATGCTGAACGAAAGTCCTACGCCAACTACATTCGGCTGCTCGACCCGTACAATCACCCCATCGTCGTGCATACCTATCCCGGGGATAAAGACCAGGTCTATGACCCGTTGCTCGGATTCGCGGATTTCGAAGGACCGTCCTTACAAATGTCCAACAAAGACGACACGCACACGACGACGCTCAAATGGATCAACGATTCCGATACGGCGGGCCGCCCGTGGTTCGTGTGCCTTGATGAAATCGGACCGGCCAGCACTGGGGTGACCCCGAACGGATCGGGCAACAACCACGACGATGTCCGGAAAGAGGCGCTCTGGGGCAATCTCATGGCGGGCGGCGCTGGATGCGAATGGTACTTTGGCGGCGGATCGACCGGCGATTTAACGAACGAAGACTGGCGCAACCGATCAGACATGTGGCGGTTCACACGCTATGCCCTCGAATTCTTCCAGCAGAATTTGCCGTTCACCGAAATGGACGCGCGCGACGACCTCATCAACGCCAATTCGACACATTGTTTTGCGAAGACGGACGAGGTGTACGCCGTCTACCTCAAGAACGGTGGCACGACTAACCTCGACCTCGAATCATCGAACGGCACGTTCGACGTTCAATGGTACGACCCGCGCAACGGCGGTTCACTTGTCGCAGGCACCGTCGCCAGCATCACCGGTCCCGGCCAACAAAGCATCGGCCTACCACCAAACCAAACGTCGGAGGACTGGGTCGCGATTATAGGAGATGGGATTACCCCGCCCGATCCCGACAGTGACGGCGATGGCGTCCCAGACAGCATGGACGCGTTCCCGTTCAACCCCAATGAAACGGTTGATGCAGATGGCGACGGACTCGGCGATAACTTCGAGCAGATCATTATCGACTTCAATCCCGGCGACGCCATCGATTCGCTCGACGACATTTCTCCAGGTGACGATTTCGACAGCGACGGCGTAATCGAATACATCGAATTCCTCGTCGGACTCGATCCCACCGACGGAAGTTCGCCGCCGATTCCTGCGTCGTCGGTGATGGCGTTACTGTTTCTCCTCACACTGGTGGGCGTGTTAGGTGCGCGCAAGCTACGAGTATCTTCGTAAACGTCCTATTCCCAGCGAAACATCTTGGACGACAACGCCATACAGATCGCAAACGTAACTGAAAGCGCGAAAAGTTCGGGGACGTAGTTCGCCCAACTATCTCCTTCCCACATGCCGTTGGTGAGACTCACCGCGTGGGTCAGCGGCGAGACAAGGGCAATCGCCTTGAGCCCAATTGGGAACGAGTCGACCGGTGTGAACAATCCAGAAACGCCGATCAGCGGATATAAGCACAGGCCGGTGATGAGTTGAGCAAATCGGGCGGTGGGTACAAAACTGGCAATCACGAATCCAAGCGACAGAATGCTCACAGTACTGATGGTCGCCGCCAGCAGAAAACTCGGTAGACTGCCTTGCACGCCAACGCCTAGGAACGACCGGCCGACAAAGATGAGTGTGGCCATGTTCACTGCGGTGATGAAAAGTTTCACGAGGACATGCGCCGTGAGAATGGTGTGAGGCCTTAGCGGGGTCGCTTTGAGCCGTTTAAGAATACCGCCTTCGCGGTAAATCGATATGATTGTTGTGAGCGACGTGACCCCGTTGATCGCGATTAAGATGGTTAGTGTGACCGGCAACGACGTGTTCACCCAGTCGGTCATGTCGAATTCTTCGGTTGAAGCATTGCGCAACGCGCGACCCACGAAGACGAAGAGCACCGCAGGCATAAGGAACGTGAAGACCGAGCCCATCGGTTCGCGCATGAAGACCTTGAGCTCCACCCAAGTCAATTTCCAGAGTCCGTTCATCATCAATCGTTATTCCCGAACCGTGTGTCCTGTGAATTTGAGGAAGACATCTTCAAGATTTGGGCGATGGGTGTGTAAATCGCGAAAGTGAAAGTCGTGCTGCGCGAGGTATCGAATAACGCTTGTAACGAAGTCCTCCCCCACGCCCTTCAACATCAGCTTATCTCGCTCTACCTCCACCTCGATATTCGGAATCGCTCGTTTGATTTCATCCGCATCAAAGGCGTCATCGCACGAAATCGAGACGCTCACTTCCGGGCAATGTTCCCGGACCAACGCCGCTGGCGTATCGGCGGCAATGACGTTGCCATGCTCGATGATCGCGACACGGTCACATAAGCGTTCGGCCTCTTCCATTAAGTGCGTGGTAAGAAAGACGGTCTTGCCGCGCTGTTTAATCCCCTCGACCAGCTCCCAGATCGCTCGACGCGCTTGCGGGTCGAGACCCGTCGTCAGCTCATCGAGAAACACCACTTCGGGGTCGTTGATGAGCGCCAACGCGATGAAGAGCCGTTGCTTCTGTCCGCCGGAGAGATTCATGAACCGATCATTCAATTTCCCTGCAAGGCCAAGTTGTTCGAGTAATGCGGCGGTGTCGACCGGCTTGGAATACAGAGACGCCATTAGGTCGACCGCCTCCCACACCTTGATGCGTTTCTGAAGTTGCGCATCCTGGAGTTGCACACCGATGCGGTCACGAAGCGTTGCACTCTGCGCATACGGGTCCATCCCCAACACCCGAACGCGCCCCCCATCCGGCTTGCGAATGCCTTCGACACACTCCATCGAAGTCGTCTTCCCGGCGCCATTCGGACCAATGAGTCCAAAAATCTCCCCGGCACGCACGGAAAACGATACACCATCCACCGCGGTCAGCCGACCGTAGCGTTTAGTGAGTCCTTCGACTTCGATAATGTTTGAATTGGTCATAAGGGCGCGAATCGTCAGGCAGAGACGAAGTTTCGCGATGATACCCGATCGCGATGCCGCACGCGGAAAGAGACGCTTCTTCCAACATATACTCGCAGATCACTGCTCGACGGGCTGTGAGTCCTCCGTGATCAGGACTTGATGACGCCGGTCTTATCGGACTACCGTGGATCGGCTATGTGCAGCAGGTCGTATTCGTAATCATTATGGAGAAGGTCATGGACCGAAGAGGTTTCCTAAAGAGCGCTGGTGCAGGAGCATTGTCTTTGGCGATGGGTTCTGGCGCACAGGGGCAGAATGCAGCGCGGCCGAACATCGTGTGGATTGTTGCGGAGGACATGTCCTGCCACTTTAGCCATCAGGGCGAGACGACGATTTCCACACCGAACATAGATCGCTTGGCGGCGGAGGGCGCTGTGTTCGAGCGCGCCTATATTACGTGCCCGGTCTGTTCGCCTAGTCGATCGGCGATGATCACGGGGATGTATCAGACCACGATCGGTGCGCACAACCACCGTAGTTTTCGCGGTAAGATTAAACACGATCTACCCGATCCTGTTCGCACTGTTCCCGAAATTTTTCGCGACGCCGACTACTACGTCTGCAACGGCGCAGGTGCCTCGGGTAAACGTCAGGGCAAGACTGACTACAATTTCGAATACTCGCCCGATTTGTACGACGGAAGCGACTACTCCGGGCGCGCTCAAGGCCAACCATTCTTCGCCCAATTCCAGTTACACGGGGGAAAGAATCGGAAGGCGCGTGTGGAGCATCCGGTCGATCCGGCCGACTTAGAGCTGCCTCCGTATTATCCCGATGATCTCGTTCTGCGCGAGGATTGGGCGCGTTACTTGGACTCAGTGCAGCTCGTCGACCGCGAAGTTGGCGAGATTATGGACGGCCTTGAGAAGGAAGGATTGAAGGACAATACCGTCGTAATCTTCATCACCGATCACGGCGTGAGTCATGCCCGGGGTAAGCAGTTCTGTTATGAAGAAGGCGCGCGCATTCCGTTTGTCGTGTGGGCTCCGGGTCGAGTGCCGAGTGGCACCGTTCGCAACGACTTCGTCGCCCACATGGATATGGCGGCCACGTCGTTGCACTTCGCGGGGCTCGACATTCCGGATTGGATGGAGTCGCGGACGCTATTCGGCGACGAGGCCAAGCCGCGAGACTACGTGGTGACTGCGCGCGACCGTTGCGACGAAACGGTAGAGCGTATTCGAAGCGTACGAAAAGGCGGGTTCAACTACATCCGAAACTTCTATCCGCACCGGCCCCACTTGCAACCCAACCGGTACAAGGACAACAAACTAATTCTGAAGCACATGCGCGAACTGTACGATGCCGGAGCACTGGAGGGCCATCCTGCCGAACGCTTGTACACGACGCCGCGGCCTAAGGAGGAGTTGTATGACCTGAACGTCGATCCCTGGGAATTGAATAATCTCGCGATCGACGCGAATTACGCCAACAAATTGGCCGACATGCGCGAGACGCTCGACGCATGGATCGCCGAAACCGGGGACAAAGGGCAAAACCCAGAAACCGACGAAGTCTACGACGCGGATATGGCGGTGTATGTCGGACGATCAAAAGACGCAGCGGCGAATGTCGTAATCAGGCGAAACATCGCGCAAATGAAAGCCTGGGCGGCGGAAGGAATCTGAGTCGTTGTGAATCCCCGGCGAGTCCTCCGAATCAAGGCTGGGGCAAGGGGCGCTCGACAATTATGTAGTCTTCAACAGGACAGCCTTTGACGAGGTGTTCCTGAATAATTCGTTCGAGCACATCGGGCGTACAACTGTGGTACCAAGTCCCTTCCGGATACACGACCGCGATAGGTCCATCGATACACACTCGCAGACAATTCGCCTTGGTACGGAACACGCCACCCGAGCCTTCGAGGCCGAGTTCATCCAAACGTCGCTTCAGGTACGCCCAAGCCTTAAGACTCTTCTTTTTCCCAACACACTTCGGCTTGGTCTGATCGCAACAAAGAAATATGTGTCGTTCGACTTTGTTGATCTTCAGCGCAAGCGCGAACTTTTTGGCACGCTTAGACATTCGACACACATTCTATCTGCCTAGCGACTAAAGGTCCATTTAGGTTGGCGTTAATCGGTCAGAAATCCCAAGCCTAAAAATCTGACTGACCGAATGAGAGTGTGAGCGCTTCAAACCAGTTGACGCTCCGTTGTCGGATGTGGTTCACTCTTTGTAGAAATGCCGTAGCGTCGCGACTGGCATCACTCCCCATCAGTCGAGGGGCGCTGCAGCGGATTGAATCCGCCACGCTCGACTCTTGGTCGTTTCGTAAGGTCGCCCCAGATGATGGGGTGTTCTGTGAAGAAAACTACCAACCGCAAATGTATCGGTCGCCTCGTAGGATTGTGGCGTTACCCCGTGAAGTCGATGGGCGCAGAGGCCTTGGACGCGGTGGACGTGTCTTGGTTTGGCCTTGCTGGAGATCGCCGGTGGGCGTTTGTTCGCGACGACGCGGTTCGGACCGGCTTTCCTTGGCTCACGATTCGTGAGCGTAGCGGCATGAATCACTACCATCCATCCTTCGAAGAACCTTCTAGACCAGATAAGTCGCCGATGATCGTGCGTACACCATCAGGAAACGTCGCAGACATCTCCGAACCGAGTCTCGGTAGAGAGTTGTATCCAGGTGGCGCTCGGGTTATCAGGCAGAATCGCGGAATATTTGACACATTTCCGCTTTCGCTCATCACGACCCAATCGATCGCGAAGCTTAGCGATATGGTTGGTATTCAACTCGACGCCCAGCGATTTCGCCCAAACTTTCTAGTTGAAGCAACGGATGATTCGCCGTTTTTTGAGGATGACTGGGTCGGTTGTGTCCTGCGCATTGGCGGTTTGCGCATGCGCGTCGACAAACGGGACGGTCGATGTGTGGTGATCACAATCGACCCGGTGACGATGGAACGCAGTCCGGAGATCTTGCGCACTGTAGTCAACGAACGGCAAGGCTGCCTCGGTGTATACGGGACAACGGTAGAACCCGGGAGCGTAGCGGTCAACGACGACGTAGTTTTAGAATCGGTGGCTTAAATGCATACGCAGCGATTCCGACACCGTCACCAACCCATGCGCCCGTTCCCAAAGTTCCTATGCGGATGGTGACCGTGTTTGGCGAAATCTCCGTCAGCGCTTTTTCTTGTCCGCCAGGTCGACCACCCAGATGTTTCTGAACTGCACTTGATTCTTATGCGCTTGCAGACGGATGCAGTCGGGCTTTTCCGGTGGCACCACCGGTTTTTTCTTTGCATCACCGGACGTCCCCCGTGGCATTTCGATGTCCGACTGCACGGGAACACCGTTATGCACAACCGTC
>JAJDAB010000397.1 GCA_029262095.1 Candidatus Hydrogenedentota bacterium | reverse complement strand
CGACAATCACGAGGTAACGCCGATCGGTTCTACCGTTCCGGTGACGGTTGATGTCCGCATTATCAGCGCGACGAATCGTGATTTAGAGAGAATGGCGAAAGAGGGCACGTTTCGCGAGGATCTCTACTACCGGCTGAACGTGATTCCGATGCGTGTGCCGCCGTTGCGGGAACGGCGCGAAGACATTCCGTTGTTGGCGCGGCACTACATCACTAACCATCGCGAATCGATGGGGCGTGGTCCACAGGACGTGACGCCTGAGGCGGAGGCCGCGCTTTTAGGGTTTGACTGGCCGGGCAATGTGCGCGAGTTGATCAATGTGCTGGAACGAGCGGTGGCGCTGTGTCGTGGCAGCGCAATCGAACTGACCGATTTGCCGCCCGGCGTTCAAAACCACGTTACGCCGAATGTGGACATCAACACGCCGTTACCCGATGGCGGGTTCGATTTGGAGTCCTACATTTCCGATATCGAAGTCGACCTAATCACGCAAGCGCTGCAACTATGCCGTTATTCGCAAAAGCGTGCTGCGGAACGACTTGGCCTATCTTCGCGTTCGCTACGTTATAGACTCAAGAAGTACGATCTGGAAGCTCGTTAGTTTCAGCGATTGACAGATCGCCTCTTGTGAGATAGGATCGTACGGAAGGTATTGTTGTGTCGATGATCGCTCTCACAAAATTGTCCCTCCCCGCGTTCCGCATGATTCTTGTGGTGATGCTTGTCCTCGGTCATTTCGCGATTTGCGCGTGCCCAGCCGCCGCTGTGCCCGTATCGATTGAACCGGCGGATTCGACGTGTTGCGAGCATGAAAAAGCGCCGGAACCACAATCGTGCTGCGGCGACGATGCATGCACCCGTGATTTGCACGGTAGATCGTGAAGCCGGATACCGGGAAAGCCTATCAAGCGCAACACCTGTCGAAGGCCAACTCCCAACGCATTCTCCACCTTCTACACTCCTTTTCTGCGTACTCACGCAATAGCTCCGCCCTTTTCTCTCGCACTTCTGACCGCGCTACCCGTGTAATTTTCGGGCCCGCGCCTGTGCTATCTGGAAGAGGGATTCTTCAGCATGAAAATCATCAAGCGCCTATTGGGAAAGGCTACGACCATCTTGTTCGTGGTCGTCGCTGCCGCGCTGGGTTATAGTGGACACGCCTTTCTAACGCCACCTTCGGAGCCGATCCACAATCACGCCGAATCCGCTGAACCGGACGAGATTTGGACGTGCGCGATGCACCCTCAAATTCGTCAGCCGAAACCGGGTCTATGTCCGCTGTGCAACATGGAATTGGTTCCCGTCGCCACAGACGATGGCGGATCCAGCGATTCAACCCAGTTCAAACCGAGCCCTGCTGCAGCCGCGCTGATGCAGATTGAGACGGCCCCTGTCGAGCGGCGTTTTGTCGCGACGGAGGTCCGGATGGTCGGCACGGTGGATTACGACGAGACTCGTCTCGCGTCGATCACCGCGTGGATTCCCGGTCGACTTGATGAATTGTACGTGGACTATACGGGCGTCACCGTGAAGGAAGGCGACCACATGGTCTACTTGTACAGTCCGGACGTGCTGAATGCACAGGAAGAATTGCGCCGGGCGTCGCGCACTGTGGCGGGCCTTAACCCTTCGTCGCCGGATGTACTCAAGAAGACCGCCCAGACCACCCTTGATGCGGTTCGCAGTAAGCTCAAGCGCTGGGGACTGACGGACCAACAAATTGCTGACGCGGAAAAGGGCGACGCAGGCTCCGACCACGTCACCATTTTTGCCCCGATCGGCGGAACGGTCATCGAACGGAACGGTCAAGAGGGCATGTACGTTGAGACGGGTACACGTATCTACACCATCGCGGACCTTACCCACGTGTGGGTGACGTTGCACGCCTACGAAAGCGATCTACCCTGGTTGCATTATGGACAGACGGTTACGTTCACGACGGAGGCGAATCCCGGTGACACCATCGAAGGCAAGATTGCGTTTATCGACCCAATGCTCGATGTGAATACCCGAACTGTAAACGTGCGAGTAAATGTCCCGAATCCTGAGGGCAAGCTAAAACCGGGGATGTTCGCGCGCGCAGTCGTCACCGCGCAGGTCGCTACAAATGATCGCGTGATGGACGCGGCGCTCGCGGGCAAGTGGATCTCGCCTATGCACCCGGAAATCGTGCGCGACGGACCGGGCGAGTGCGACATCTGCGGCATGAAACTCGTCCCGGCGGAATCCTTGGGATACGTCAGCGCCGAAGGGAGCGCGGCGGATCGACCCCTTGTCATTCCCGCTTCTGCACCGCTAATCACGGGGAAGCGCGCATTGGTCTATGTCGAGGTTCCAAATGCGGAACGGACGACCTACGAACCGAGGACGATTGAGTTGGGTCCGCGCGCCGGCGATCACTACATCGTGCGAGGTGGCTTGGCCGAGGGCGAGCGTGTCGTAACACGCGGCAGTTTTAAGATTGATAGCGACCTGCAGATTCGCGGCGAGCCGAGCATGATGAACCCTAGTGGCGCACCGGCGGGCACGGGCATGCACGATCATTCAAACATGGAGGGATCATGAGGTGAGTGATCCTTCAACAACGCGTATATCATTGCTGGATAGCGTGCTCTACTTCTTCCTCACGAACAAAGTGGTCGTGGTATTGCTGGTGGCATTCATCGCCGTATGGGGTGTTCGCGTCGCGCCGTTCGATTGGGACATCGCGTGGATGCCCCGCGACCCGGTTCCGGTGGATGCCATCCCGGATATCGGAGAGAACCAGCAAATTGTATTCACCGAATGGCCTGGCCGGTCGCCGCAGGACGTGGAAGATCAGATCACGTATCCGCTTACGGTGTCGCTCTTGGGGTTGCCCGGTGTAAAGACCATCCGCAGCACGTCGGTGTTCGGTTTCTCGTCTATCTTCGTCATCTTCAATGAACGAACCGAATTTTACTGGTCTCGCAGCCGCATCCTCGAGAAACTGAATAGCCTGCCGGTGAACACGCTCCCCGATGACGTAAGGCCCGCGCTTGGTCCGGATGCCACTGCGCTCGGTCAAGTATTTTGGTACACGCTCGAAGGCCGCGATCCGGACGGTGAACCCATTGGCGGGTGGGACTTACACGAATTGCGCACTGTCCAGGACTGGTACGTGCGTTATGCCTTGCTGGCCGCGGAGGGTGTGAGCGAGGTCGCGTCGATCGGCGGCTTTGTACAGGAGTATCAAATCGACGTCGATCCAGACGCGTTGCGCATCAACAACGTTAACCTAAACGATGTTTTTTCAGCCGTTCGGAATTCAAATGTCGACGTAGGCGCGCGCACGATTGAAGTGAATAAAGTCGAGTACGTGATTCGCGGACGCGGCCTCATTCAGACGATCGAGGATATCGAAAGCACGGTCATCCACGTGAATGACGGTGTGCCGATTACGATCAAAGACCTCGGCCGCGTGTCACTTGGCCCAGCGTTACGGCGGGGCCTTTTGGACAAGGCGGGTGCCGAAGCGGTGGGCGGCGTCGTGGTTGTCCGCCACGGAGCGAATCCGCTCGGCGTCATCGACAATGTGAAAGCGGCGATTGCCGGTACGGCTTCCGGCCTTCCGGCTAAAGCAATTGTGACGGGCGATATTGGCCGCGTTGGACTCGAAGCGTTCGCGCACGATCACGAATTCGAAGCATATGACGGCGCAACGCTCAACCACGACGGGTGGGTCGCGTGGATGCGCGGGGCGGACCAAGACGCGTGGCCGGAATGGTTAACGATGAGCCAAGTAACCGTCGTTCCGTTTTACGATCGGTCCGGACTTATTCATGAAACGCTCGGCACGCTCAATGACGCGTTGATCAACGAAGTGCTTGTTACCATTCTCGTTGTGTTGCTGATGATTTTTCATTTACGAATGTCGTTCATCATTAGCCTGATGGTGCCATTGGCGGTGCTTCTTTGTTTCATTCCAATGAAATACGCAGGCGTTGATGCGAACATTGTTGCCCTGTCCGGAATCGCTATAGCGATCGGCACGATTGTCGATATGAGCATAATCGTTACGGAAAACATCCAGCGACGTCGGAGCGAACTCCCTGAAGACGCGAACGCACTCGACGGCGTGTTCGGCGCGGTCCGCGAAGTCGCCGGCGCGGTCCTCACCGCCGTCGCCACGACCGTAATCGGCTTTTTGCCCGTGTTTACGATGATTGGATCAGAGGGCAAACTCTTCCGGCCGCTCGCGTTTACGAAAACCTTTGCCCTCATCGCATCCGTCCTTTTGGCCCTCATCGTCGTGCCCGCGTTTATGCACGCGGTCTCCGGCCAGTCCAAACGATGGAAACGAGTGCAACCGCCAGTTGCCCTATCCCGAATCGCGATGGTCGTAATCGGAGTGTTGGTGGCGTGGCTGCTCGCCGATTACTGGTCGCCGTTGGGCATCGAAAAGGGGAGATTGCTGAACGCAATATTCGTCGCCGCACTGGTCGGTGGGACGCTACTCGGCTTTCACGCGTTTCGTCTTGTCTACGTGCCGATGCTGCGGTGGTTCCTGGACCATAAATTGGTCTACTTGTCGGTGGCCACGCTATTCATTTTGTTCGGCCTATTCGCGTGGCTGGGGTCCGAGAAGTTGACAGGGTTTCTGCCCGAAGGAATTGGTCATTCGCGAAACATGCAGGCACTCGCGATGCGTTTTCCCGGTATCGGGAAGGAGTTTATGCCACCGCTCGACGAGGGCTCGTATCTTTTTATGCCCTCGACGATGCCACACGCATCTATTGGCGAAGCGCTCGACATCATTCAGCATCAAGATCAGGCCATCGCCGCGATTCCGGAAGTGGATTCCGTGGTGGGTAAACTCGGCCGCGCTGAAAGCGCACTCGATCCTGCACCAATTTCGATGATAGAAACCGTGGTTAATTACAAACAAGAGTTCATCGCCGATGAAAATGGACGACCTTTGCGTTTTGAATACGATGCGGCAATAGACGAATTTGCGCGAGATGAGGATGGCGAATTAATTCCCGATGCTCAAGGCCGGCCGTATCGGCAATGGCGCGATCACATCCAATCCCCCGACGATATCTGGAAGGAGATAGTCGACAGCACGGCGATTCCAGGGACGACTTCCGCTCCGCGCCTACAACCGATTGCGGCGCGGCTGGTCATGCTGCAAAGTGGGATGCGGGCCCCCATGGGCATCAAAGTGCGCGGACCGGATTTGCCGACAATTGAACGGGTTGGTCTCGATCTAGAGCGGTTGCTGAAGGAAGTACCCGGGGTCGAGCCGTCCACGGTTGCCGCGGACCGCATCGTTGGAAAGCCGTATTTGGAGATCGATATCGACCGTGAGGCAATCGCGCGGTACGGTTTGCATGTACGTGACGTGCAGAATGTCATCGAAGTGGCGATTGGTGGTCGGCGTATCACGACGACGATCGAAGGCCGCGAACGGTATGCGGTCCGTGTGCGTTACTTGCGTGAATTGCGCGACGACATCGAATCGCTCGAACGGATTATTGTCCCCGCGCCAACGGGTGCGCAAGTGCCGCTCATTCAACTCGCGGACATTCACTATGTACGCGGGCCGCAATCGATTCGGAGCGAAGATACATTTCTGGTTGGCTACATCGTGTTCGACAAGTTGCCCGAATTCGCCGAGGTGGATGTGGTCGAAGCATGCCAAGCGTATTTGGACGATCGTATGACCGCCGGCGAGCTGATATTGCCCGCAGGAGTCAGCTACGCATTTACGGGCACGTATGAAAACCAGCTCCGATCGCAGCGCACACTCGCGATCGTCTTGCCCGGCGCATTGGCGGCGATTTTCATGGTGTTATATCTGCAGTTCAGAAAGATATCGACCAGTCTGATCGTGTTTTCGAGCATTTTGATCGCCTGGTCCGGCGGCTTCATCTTGCTCTGGCTTTCGGCGCAACCTGATTTCTTCGACATTACGATCCTGGACGTCTCGATGCGTGAACTATTTCAGATTCGGCCATTCAATCTAAGTGTCGCCGTTTGGGTCGGATTCCTAGCCCTGTTTGGCATCGCTTCGGACGATGGCGTCGTGATGGCAACGTACCTAGAACAACGATTTGCGAAACGTCCACCGCGAGGCGTGCGCGAAATCCGTGAAGCCGCTATTGAAGCCGCTTCACGGCGCATTCGTCCGTGTCTCATGACGTCGGCGACGACCATTCTCGCGCTGTTGCCCGTGCTGACGTCCAGAGGGCGCGGCTCGGACATCATGGTGCCAATGGCGCTGCCGACGTTTGGCGGCATGATCGCGGTCTTGCTTTCCGTTTTCGCGGTTCCGATTCTCTACTGTATCGTCAAGGAGTGGAGCGGTCGCGCCGAGTCCACGTCTGAGGGGGCATCAACATGATCATCGTATTTGCAATCGCGTCCATGCTTGCAGCGGCGGAAGGCGAAGTGGACACCAGCCGGAACGATGAATTGCAGCGTTACTTAATCAACGCGGCGGATAGTCACCCGCGATTACGTGCGCAATATGAAGCGTGGCTGGCGGCCTTGGAACGCGTGCCTCAAGCCACGTCGCTAGAAGATCCCATGTTCACGTACACCCAGTTTGTACAGTCGGATGTTAATCAATTCCGCGCGCGCGTGACACAAAAATTCCTCTGGTTTGGAACGCGGAAAACGCGGGGTGTACGTGCAAAGGCCCACGCGGAAGAAGAACTGCATGCGATGTACACGGCGCGGAATCGAGTACTCGCGGACGTTACGGTTGCTTACTACGAATACGCATATCTTGGCGAACAGGTTCGTATCACTGAATCGCAAGCGGAAATCCTGACCTACACCGAAGAAACCGCTACCGTGAAACTCGCGCTCGGATTGGCGAGCGAGGTCGATTTGTTGCGCGTTCAGACTGAACAGATTCAGCTCCAGGATCGCTACGAAACGTTGCTGGCTGCTCGTCCTGCTGCGTCGTCACGTCTGGCTCTCGCGGTCGGCTACGGACCTGCGGAAGTGCTTCCTTGGCCATTGGTAACGGATTTGCCCATTGATCCGCCACCAGCACCGGTATTGGCTGCGCGATTGCGAACGATCAACCCGGAATTGATTGCGATGGATCACACGGTTGTTGCCGCAACGTCGAGGATTGCGTTGGCCAAGAAGAAAGGGTACCCGGACATCACCGTCGGAATTGAATACGGCGGTATCAGCAAACCGCGCAAAGTCCGTCCTGAACGTCCTTTTCCCGCTGCGCTCAATGCGGCTCAGAAATACGGCGCAACGAATCGCCGGAATGCGCGGACCGCGCTCACACAATTGGCGACCGGCCAACCACTGTCTTCTCCAATGCGAGTACCTGGCAGCCGGATAATCGATACGTACACCCTCGCCAACGCGCGCGAACCGTTCGTCACCTCGGACGGGGGAGACGACAACATCGGTATTTCGCTTGGCTTGAATCTTCCAATTTGGCGCGGGCGGATTCGCGCCGGCGTCGCGGAAGCTAGACATCTTGCGACGGAGGCGGAACACCGGCAGACCGCGCGTGCGCTGGAATTGGAAAATCAAGTTCGTCTACTACATTTCAATCTCGTGGACGCGAAGCGGCGGTATCAAACCGTTGAAGATCGATTAGTGCCGCAAGCGCAATCGATTTATGAAAGCTTACAGAGCGCGTATGCATCTGGCGATGCCGGGGCGGATTTTCTGGACGTCCTTGACAGCATTCAAACGTTGCTAGACTTCGAGTTAGAGCGTGCGCGCGCCTTTCGCGACGCGCATCTCGCAGCTGCGGACGTTGACCGAATCCTTGGACAGTTTCCAGAAATACCGGTGATCGGAGACTAGCGGTAATCGCGAGTTTCGAATTATTCGAGTCTTGAGGTCTTCGCGGCATGTATGCTTTGACGGCTTTCTTGGCGAATGCTAGACTTTCCGGCTACGCTGCTGTGGGCTGCATCTGTAACAAGAAGTATAGGGAGAGCTGTCAATGTCGTCGGCGATGGTTATCGGCACCAACTCGAAGAGTTCAATCTTCGATGTCTTTAAAACGGGCTGTCAAGAAGTCATCCGTAATATGGGTTTGCCCGCGGAAATGGAAATCAAGACGGACGTCGCCACGATGTTGGCCCGATCTAAAGACTTCGGCAAGCGAGTCGATTTCTATCGCATCACGTTTAACGCCCCTGAGGGTTTTGACCCCGAGGCGTTCAAAGCGAAGCTCGAAGAAATCAAGATGCCGAACCAAGTGTCGACGGAAAATGGTTCGTGCTCTCTCACGCTACCGTCTTTCGAGTGGAGTCAGCTCGGACAGCTTGCGCCGGTCGACAAAATCGTCGAAGAACACGCCGCCAGCACACTACGTTCGAAGTCGTGGCACGTCTTCATCAATGAGTTTACGAAGTTCGATTTCAATATCAATATCCTCATCGAAAAGATGATGGAAACGAAAGGTTCGGATATTCATCTGCGTGCGGGCTCGGCACCGTATATGCGAATCGATGGTGAGCTGAAACCGCTCGATATGCCGTCGCTGAGTTTGGAAGACATGCGCGAAGTGATCTTTCAGCTTGGTGGAGAAGTGGAAGTCGAAAGACTCGACACGGAAAAAGAAAACAGTTTTCAATATCACCTCGCGGGTATCGGCTACCTCCGTTGCAGTGGATATATCAAGATGGGCGCGATGGCATTGGCGATTCGATTCATCCCGGAAGAGCCCGTTCCGTTCGATGACTTGAACTTGCCGGATCCGATACGGCAAGTTGCCGATGCGCACCGTGGTTTGTTCTTGGTGTGTGGAATTACAGGTAGCGGTAAATCTACGACATTGGCGTCGTTGGTCGACTATATTAATGAAACGCGGCACACGCATATCATCACGGTCGAAGACCCGATCGAGTTTGTGTACACGGACAAAAAGGCTATTATTTCCCAGCGCCAACAAGGACGGGATACGCACTCGTTCGCAAATGCACTGCGCGGCGCATTACGCGAGGACCCCGATGTGATTCTCGTGGGTGAAATGCGCGACCGCGAAACGATCCGTGCGGCGATTAGCGCGGCGTCAACCGGTCACCTGGTGTTCAGCACACTACACACCATGACCGCGGTCGATACCGTTAACCGTATTATCAGTTACTTCCCGCACGATGAACGGGAAGTCATCCGGCAAGAGTTGGCATACACGTTAAAAGGCGTGGCCTGTCAGCGGCTGCTCAAGAAGATTGGCGGCGGTCGCGTTCCGTGTATCGAATTGCTGATCGCGGATATCCCGATGGTCCGCGACGCAATCCTCGAAGGTGAAGTGCAACGCCTGCACAACATTATCGAAGTGAGCACGGACATGAAGAGTTTCGACCAATACGCGGTCGATCTCTACAACCGCGAAATGGTCACGCGGGAAGAAGCCGTGTCGGCGTGTAGCGATGAAGAAGGCTTCACGCGGGTAACGTCCGGTATCCAGTCCAATTCCGGCAGCAAGGTGTTAGGCCGCTAGACCAATCGGTTAAACACAGCGCCGGACGGTAGTTTCGGAAAAATGTAGGTCGATTTTTGCGGCATAAATTCGCCACTGTCAGCGCATGCGAACAACTGCTTGGGCGTCACGCCCTTGAGCAGAAACACCATCCCGGCTTCACCATCAGCGACTCGGGCCAACGCCTTTTGCGCGTCGTGTTCATAGATGAGCATGGCGTTCTCATCTAGTCCTATCGTTTTTTCCAGTATCGCGCGGTGCAACACGGATACATCCAACGCTTGCCACGCGTCACCGTGATCAGTCCCAAGCATGTCAGCGCGGTTGACGTCTTTTAACGTCAACAGGTATCGATCGCCGACCGTCGGCACGACGCCAATCGCGCATCCCGGGCTTGATTTAACCTGCGCTGCGATGTCGCCGGTCGCCGGTGCCACATCGAACCATGCGCCGAGTTTCTCCAAGAATGTGGCCATCTTGAATCCCTCCGGCGGTGTCAACAGCCGGTGAGCCGGGC
>JAJDAB010000396.1 GCA_029262095.1 Candidatus Hydrogenedentota bacterium | reverse complement strand
CTTTTGCATAGCCCCGGTTCGTTGCCAAGTCGAGCGCGGATTTCTGAAACTGATCGAACCCCGTGATGTTGCCTTTCTCTGTAAAGAACGCTACATTTCCCGGATGTCCGACAAACGTGCAATCGGACAATAAGCCATGGGCATCTTCCTCAAGTGTGGGTAACACATCGCGCCCGTAGATGTCCTGGGCGATCTTGAGGATCGCCATGTACTTATCCGATCCACTGGCCTCGTATTGCTTCTTGAGGTCGATGATTTCTTCACACGCTTTCAAATAGCCCGCAACGAATTTGGTGATCTGTTCCTTGTTCGCGTCGTAATAGTCTTTGCGACATACGTACACGTCCGCGATGGATCGCGACAACTCTGCAGTCGATACTAGGACGCGCGCGCCTTTGACCGTTCCTTCAGCGCCCGTGCCCGTACCGTCAAGGCCGGTGGTCAAACCAATCATGTCCGGCGTGATTACGGCGCACGCCGCGACATCGTTCTGAGCGCGAAAAATTTCTGCGGGCGACTTCGGCGTACCGGTCAAGTCTTCCGCCCAAACGACCTTGATATCGTCCCAACCCAAGTTCGCCGTCTTGAGAATATCGTCGACCATGCCGACGTGTGGCCCGCTTTGTTGTATGACGATAGTCTTGCCTTTGAGGTCACTCGCAGTCTTCACGTTTTCACGCGCCACTAGATGATCGCCGGCGGACCAAGTCATCTGCATGATGACGACACCCTTGGTCTTGGGATTGGAACCGATGACTTCTGACGCCAGGCCAATCATGCGGAATGTGCCGCGCAAGAAGGGAGATTTGCCCGAGACGTAATCGCGTACTTGACCAGTGAAATTGTCGCCGGGAGTGAGTTGTAGATTTAATCCTTGATCGGCGAACAAGCTGCCGGGCTGAGTCTTGACGCCGCCGTTGGCATAAAACGTCGCGATATCGCCACCCCAGGTGATGTACGGGACGTTGATCGCCCCACCGGCTTTCACATCGCCGACAGCAACGTTGCCCACAAGCTCTGAAAATGGACGCTCTTGCGCGTGCGCGCTTTGCACGCCTACCGCCGCAATTGCTAAGACCAAAAAGCTCCGGAATACTCCATCACGTACGTTCATGGATCACCTCGTTCAAGTGGACACGCATCTACTTCAGTTTTACTGCACGCTACGGTCACGCACGCACATCTGCGTGACCATCAAAACAGAATAGGCCCTAGTGATTCAAGAATTCAGTCAATAGTTACCACGATTCGTTCTAACCCAACTCTATGCTCACTGCGTCGCGGAAGTATAGACCGCAATGCAACTTAGCCGCCGGGAAGAATTACCAACACGTCAAATTGAATTAAGGTCCAAAACACGATCCACCCTCCGAGTACGGTGATTAGAGCGGAGGAAAAAACGGGGAGCGCGAGCAGGATTCCCGGCCGCGACTTGGTGCGCTCGCGAACGGCGCCTGCCGTGCGCACGACAATGATGCCGATGGCCACCAACACGGCTGCGAGGCCTACGCTAAACGCGACGATCAACCAGAGTCCGTAGAAGAGTCGACTGAACTTTAATGCCAACAGGAGCACAATCAACGCGGCGGGACACGGCACTATGCCTCCTGAAATACCGAGCCACATAATGCTGCCGTAGGTTGGCGGTGCGCCATCGGTTGTTTCGACAACGTGGCTATGGCCGTGTTCTTCATCGTCATCGTCGTGGTGATGATGGTGATCGTGCCCGCGCGAATGCGAGCCGTACTTCGCGAGGACATAGGTCCTATACCGCCGCTGAAAGAGCACGATGCCCAGGCCGAGAATGATGAGGCCGGAAGCAATACCCGTCCAGAATTGCAGTTGCGCCTCGGATATCGTCTCGCCTGCATAAAGCACCACAACGCCCAACAACAAAATGCTCCACGTGTGCGTGATGGTGACGATGACGCCGAGAATTACCGCGTGCCACGACGTGCCGCGTTCACCAATGAGGTAGGCGGCCATGACGGTTTTACCGTGGCCTGGCGAAAACGCGTGGCCCATCCCCATCGCTGCGGCGATCGCCAAACCAAGTAGGAACAACGGCGGACTCAATTCTTTCGATCGAATTACCTTTGATATACGCGCGAGTAGGTTGGCTTCCGTCTCCGACTCCTTGGCGACATCGCGCCTCGAACTCGTGATGATATCGTCGAGCGCACGTTCGACCGGCGTACCGGCGGGGCTCGCCCGTGGCGCATCCACGTTTTCGGCAACGATCTCTTTCTTCGCCGAAGCGTCCTGCACGATGCCGGTCAATGCCTTTGCCAGCCCGTTCGCGATGCCTTGTTCTCCGCTGTCGCGCGCACCACGCGCGGTCGCGGTCCATTCGAATGTAATCGGATCGGCATTCGCCAACGCAACCGCGCCTTTGATCGGCGACAGCCGCAACAAGAACTGCGCATCAAAATCCTGATAAACCGGATTGTCTTCATCATCCTTTTGAACGAGCGTCTGATACTCAAGCGTCTCCCGCCCCAGCTCGCCGGTAACATCTTCGAATCGACCACCCAAATAAACTTTGCACTCGCGCGTACCCGATTCCCCTTCGAAATTCGTCGACGTCAGTTTCATATCGTGCAACGAAGCGGAGTCAATAGTGGCGGGCCTCAGTTCCAGCAAGATGTTGAACACGACCATGCCGCCCATGCCTTCGAGCAACGCCAAGTTCCGGTTGGCCAATGTGAGGGCCACCGACTCGCCCCCGGCGACGAGTGAAAGATTCTTCATGAGCTCCGGGACGCGAAGATTGAGATACGCCTCCTCTTCTTCCCGCGTCACCTGGCTATCAAAATCGGTATCCAACAAATCCAACTCAGTGAACGAGGGAATTTCCGCGATGTCGGCGAGGTAATAGATGATCGGTGCTTCAGCGCGCAAATCCACAAGAAAATACTGATTGACGGAAAAGTTGCCCATCGGGTGCGCGAATGCGGGCACGGAGATTGCAGCTATCGTCAACAGAAAAGCAGCCGCTATTTTACGAAGGGACTCGTCCATCACTGGTATACGCTACACGGCGGCGCGCTGTTGCGCAATCGAATGCTCGCAATTGAACTACTCACGGAATCGGTAACCGACGCCACGCACCGTCTCAAGATAATGCCCGGCATCGCCAAGTTTCTTTCGCAGCGCCCCTATGTGGACGTCCACCGCGCGTTCCGTAACCACGTAGTCCTGGCCGCGCACGGCATCCACAATTTGGCTGCGCGTTCGTACCGATCCGGGGCAGCGGGCGAGAAAGTGCAACACACTGAACTCCGTATAGGTGAGATTGATCGGTTCACCCCCAAGCGTCACCTCCTGTCCATTCCGATTAATAATCAAGTCGTGAATCGCGAGGGGATCGGCATCGTGAGC
>JAJDAB010000395.1 GCA_029262095.1 Candidatus Hydrogenedentota bacterium | reverse complement strand
CTACTTCGATGCGGTCGCGACGCCCATGCGTTACGAAAACGTCATGCGCGCAATCGAAGCGGGCAAGCACATCTATTGCGAAAAACCAGTGGCAGAGACATCAGAGCAAGCGTATGAACTCTATCTCCGCGCCAAGCCGTTCGTAAAGCATGGCGTCGTGCAGGACAAATTATGGTTGCCCGGCCTGTTGAAATTGAAACAGCTTATCGATAACGATTTTTTCGGACGTATCCTGTCCGTGCGCGGCGAGTTTGGGTACTGGGTGTTCACGGGCGAAGATCAACCCGCGCAACGCCCTTCGTGGAACTACCGCAAAGCCGATGGCGGCGGACTCGTTCTCGACATGTTCGCGCACTGGCGCTATGTCATCGACAACTTGTTCGGCAATGTCACCGCCGTCTGTTGCGATATGGAAACCCACATCCCAAAACGCTGGGACGAGGCTGGCGAACCCTACGAAGCCGACACCGATGACGCGGCATACGCCATGTTCAAAACCGCGGACGACGTCATATGCCAATTCAACTCGTCGTGGTGCACACGTGTCCGGCGGGACGATCTGTTCACAATGCACGTCGACGGCACTGCGGGTTCAGCGGTCGCCGGATTACGCCGGTGCTGGACTCAAGATGCGGCGTCAACACCGCGTCCAGTCTGGAATCCGGATATCGACAGCCCAATCAATTTCCTCGACAGCTGGGCCGAGAATGAACCAGACGCCGTATATGAAAACGCGTTCAAAACGCAGTGGGAACTCTTCCTTCGCCATCTCGCCACCGATGAACCGTTCCCCTGGGGACTCGACGCCGGCGCGCGCGGAGTCCAGCTCGCCGAACTCGGTCACATCAGCCACGAATGCCGCGCCTGGGTCGACGTACCGTTACTTTCTTCTTAGAAAGGAATAAAGTAACCAAAGAAGAATTTAGGTGCGGACTTCGCGCGCACACCAGAGGAGACACTCATGCAAAAGTGGGATTACCGCATCGAAACGTTCGAGGCAACACTATCGACCCAACGACAGAACCCTGAAATGAATCAAGAACTGAACCGCCTGGGCCAGGACGGATGGGAATTGGTCAATACCCAGTGGAACCTTGGGGATAACGGGGCCACCTTCGTTTTCAAACGCCCCATCTGAGTTCGGTTGTGGCCGGTCTCCCGACCGCGCCAACGCATCGACCGAAGGTCTTTAAAGTCCCGAGGTCATCCCAAGCGCAGCCGAGGGATCTAAACTGCGATGGATCGGATCTCCACGCCCGTGTACGTTATTCGACGACATTTTTCACCACCAAGCCACGAACGCACCAAGATACCGCATCCATTAGTCCTTTGCGTCTCCGCGCCTTTGCGTTTCAAACTATTTCTTGGCGCTCTCAGTGTCTTGGCGGTTTTAATCCTTAACCAATTCCGGATGGTCTTTTGGTTCCGGGTCCGGAAAATCGTTCCAGTTCAAGATTGCATTGTAGATGTAATTGTTGTCGCCAAGATTCAAATGGCGGTGCAACGGATTGAAGCTATACAGAATCACGCGCCCTCCCTTATGCCGTGGCACATCGAGCACGACCGCCTTTTTCTCGATGCTGTCTTGGCCATCGACATAACCGCTCAGCATAAAATTGCCGTCATCTTTCGGCTTGTCCTTCTTTTCATCCTTGTCGGCGTCTTCGTCCGCTTTTTCTGCTTCCGAATCCACGGATGCCTCCTCGTCCGATACCTCGTCGCCATCTTTTTTCTCTTCTTCGCGCAACGGTTTCGTTCCGTATTGCACAACGATCCAATGATCGTAATGTTCCGGAACGCTATAGAGAGGACCGTTGACGCGGAAAATGTGATGGACGTCTTCGTATCCGTACGCGATAGGATGATCGCGTCGCACGACTTTCGTTTGCAGCGCCGACCCCGGCGTACTGACCCCGCCGCCCACGGATGTACTCACGTTGCGGACAAGCCCCAGGTCGGTGGCAAGCCGTCCTGCCGAACCCATCAACAGCAGCGTGCCGCCTTTGTTCAGAAATGACTCGATATTCGCCACGCCGCCATACCCGATTCCCCCCGTAATGTCGCGGCTCGAATCGACATGGCCATGTCCCTTCGCGCTGGATGTGCGCGTATAGGGCATCGCGCCGAACTTCGTGTCGCGACCGATGATCATCGACTTTGCGCTGCCGAAACCCCCTTGATGCGCCATCATGATGACGTCGAACCGGCCACGCAGCCCGCCGCGTTTCACATCGTCGTCATTGATATACGTGTACGGTACACCTTGCTGCTCCAACGTGAATCGAACCCAGCCATCATTCTGCGTGCTCACCCAGTTGTGATAGAGCGCGAGACGCGGCACATCGAGTGAGTGCTTCGCGACATCCGGCATCGTGTCGAGCGCGTCCACATCCAACATGAGCTCTTCCGCGATTTCGCCAAGCTTGTTCTTGATGCCTCCGCGATTCGGAATGATCCAACTCCCGATCGGGAAAGATTCGTCTCCGGATTCAAACGCTTCTTCTGAGGCATAGATCGTCGTACGACTCAAGCGATACCGCGCCGTAACGAGTGAATTCTGACCGGTATTCTTGATCGCATACGCCCGCGCTGAATCACCATGCACCGTCCCGGGAAAATCGGGCGGCTCGGAAACGAACTCGAGTCCTTCGAGATCGAAGATCGCGTCGTCATCAACTTTCTTTGTGTCGACGCGATAAATCAGACCAAACGTCCACGACACGTCGTCATACGGCCGATGCTCCGCGTCCTTCGGAAATTCCTGTGCATCGAGCAAATTGCGAGCGTGTTGTCCGTAAGGCTGATCGAGTTTCACGACGAAATCGCCCGACTTGTATTCGTCCTTACCGATCTTGAAATCCTGCGTCGCGCGATGCACTTCGATTCCATGCCGCTGCAACTGATGAATCAAATAGGCCGCGCGATCGGGAGCGCGTTGTTCCCCAGGAATGACCCAACCATACGGCGCGTCTTTCTCTCCTTTTTCGATGCTGTTGAGGCTCTTGCGCCAAAAATTCATCAACAACCGGTCCGCGTTTTCCGCCGTAAATTTTAGCGACGCAATCACGCCAGACTGCATGTAGTTCGTGTTATTGCGCAGCGACCATTGCACCCGCTCATCCGGCGGATCGGCCCGGTACCATTGCTGTTCCGTGATCTTCTTGCCGGAGTATTCCGCCTTCCGCAGGTCACGCTCCATCGTCTTCGCCGACGAATTACCAAAGGTTTCATAGAACCGGCCCATCGAGTTGTGCGTATTTGTCACCCACAACAAATAGCTCGGATTCCAGCCCGTATAAAATCCCCACGTCCACACGCCCGGCATATTGTGGCGCTGAAGTTCCTGCATCTCATACGAA
>JAJDAB010000394.1 GCA_029262095.1 Candidatus Hydrogenedentota bacterium | reverse complement strand
TACCCGAGACCCCACTAACGGTGGGCGTCGGCCTAAATATTACGATCCTACAGTCAGCCGGCCAACGCGTCGAATTTGCGACGGTGCCGGCGTAGACAGGATCTTCACGATGCGCATCTACGGATTGACCGGGGGAACCGGCAGCGGCAAATCGGCGGCATCCCGGCATTTTGAATCCCTGGGTATTCCGGTCGTCGATGCGGATGTTGTCGGCCACGAGGTCATCGAACCTGGCGGTGCCGCCGAAGATGCCGTGATCGTGGCTTTCGGAGACGACGTAATTACAGACGGCGCGATCGATCGCGAGAAATTGGGGGGCGTAATATTTCGCGATGCGGATGCGCGCAAGAAATTGAACGGAATCGTTCATCCAGCGATTCGCTTAGAGATGGCGAACCGGTGCGCGCAATTCGCGGAGGCGGGTCACGAAATTGCAATTATCGACGCCGCGCTCTTGGGGGAGAATGGCAAACTGGATGACTATTTCTCGGGCCTCATCCTCGTGCTCGCCCCGGTGGAGACGCGCGTCGCACGCCTAACCGGGCCAAGAGCAATCGCCGAGGACGAAGCCCGACAACGAATCGCCGCTCAAACGCCACCAGAGGACAAAGTTGCACTAGCGCGCTGGGTCATTGAGAATACCGGCACGCTTGACCAGTTACACGATCAGGTCGAGCGCGTCACGGGGGAATTAAAGCAAGATGGCGCCTAGAATGAATCAGTGTATCGATTGCGGAAAGCTATTTTCCGCCGCAGCCGAAAAGAAACTGTGCGATACGTGTTTACGCAGCCGCATGACACGCGAAGAACGCGTGCGCGAAGCGATCGAATCGGAAGGGCTCGAAACCGCCCACGATATAGCGCTGGCCGTCGGCATTCCGCTCGATGATGTCGAGTCAATAATTGATCGCTTGGAACTTCCGCAAAAACAGATCGATCCTGAAACGCTTTGCGCACGATGCAAACGGGTAGAAGCAGCGAGCGGATCGCCATTTTGCCGTGAATGCCGCACCGCATTGGACCAGGAATTCGGTAAAGCGGCACGAATGCTCGAAGAAAAGATCGCAGCCGCCGAGAAGACGCAACCGGCGAAGCTCTCCGGATCGGGCATGAGTGCTCGTGAAGCCCTGGAAAAGAAACGGTTGCGCACGACCGACCAAGGGCACTCCAATTTTCGACGCTAGCGCGGCACCGGCTCTCGGCACTATGCTTGAAGACTGCAACACCTTTCGAACCAGTTGTTCAATCCGCTATTTGAACCCTCAAACATTGCGGCCGCTCGAAACCTTAACGCTGAATGGGTGTAAATGAAACGTATTCTACAAATAGGATGCGGTGTTGCGATCGCCGCATTGTTGATGTGGTTGCTTTTTCGCGGAATATCGGTTCAAGAGCTGATCGATGCTGTGCGCAACGTCAATCTCTATTGGCTCGCCGCAATGCAAGTTCCCGTATGGCTCGCATTTTTCACGCGCATCCAACGCTGGACGTACATTGTCCGGGCAGTGCAACCCGCCAGCTTCAAGAATCTTCTGATCGCAACGCAACTCATGTTCCTCTGGAATTTTACTATTGGGATGCGCCTCGGTGAGTTCGTCCGGCCCGTCGTATTGAAGCGCCTGGAAGGAATCTCGTTCTCCAAAGGCCTCGCGCTAGGCACGTTGGACCGCGTCACGGACTTGATCGGCCTCATGGCGATCGTCGGGATCTCGGTCCTCTTCTTCCACCCGACCGAGGATATTCAACTCCCGTCCGGCCTCTTCGGGATTGAATCACCTCCGCCAATTTCCGCCGACCTTATCCAGGTCGGCAGCGTCGCCGCAATGATTGGACTTACCGGCATCATCGCCCTGCTCGTGACCTTATACCTAAACCAATCGTTGGCGCTACGTATTACCAATGCAATATTTGGAGTCATCTCGCACAAACTCGCCGAATTTGTGTGCGGCATGTTGGAACAATTTGCAGAAGGACTTCACGTATTTCGCTCAACGTCCGACATGATTAAATCTATCGCGTTTTCATTGGTCACATGGGGAACGTTTGTCGCAAGTATCTGGTGTCTGATGATGGCGTTTAACTTGGAATTCGAGTGGTACGCGCCATTTGTTATTCAATCGCTTCTCGCATTCTTTGTCGGAGTCCCGGGTACCCCGGGCATGTTGGGACAATTTCACATCCCGCTCGTAGGCGGTCTACTCATGGTCTCACCTGAGACCGAAATCGCGACGGCGGTCGCATTTGCAATCCTCGCGCACATCGTCAACCTCATCCCGACGTTTCTACTCGGTTTCTACAGCTTCCTCAACGTACAGATGGATTTGAGTGAAATCGTCGGCGAGAGTGCAAAGCTCGAAGAGGAAGAACATCGCGACGACTGACGTTGAAAAATAGTTCTACGACGTGACCAAATGCAAGAGTCCGTACAATCGACACTCGCTTCGCGAAAGGACCCAGCCATTTAGCGACACGGTTTCCCCGTCGGCAAAGTCCGCACGTATTTGAAGCGTGAATGCATCCCAATACTCGGCGTCTATCGTCTCAGCGTCGGGGAAAAAGTGTAGAAGTTCAGCGACCTCTCGTTCAGCCGACGTAGATTCGAGGTACAAACGCCCAACCGTTCTCAGAGGTTCTAGGTCCGCCTGTTTTGCGAATCGCCGGAAGGCTTTCCGTATTGATTTTTCACTACCGAATGCGGTCCGGCTGAACGTGCCCGTTAACTCGAGCCCGGCATATGACAGAAGAACTAACAGTTCGCGACGACTCAGTGTTCGGTCCATGGCCAAAGTCCTTAGAGCCGATTTCGCAAGTGGCCCGACAACTTCAAGCCCAACGCGATGATGGTTAATGTGGGGTTCACGATTCCTGCGGACGGAAATACGGAACTACCTGCGATATAGAGATTGCCTACCCCGTGAACTCGACAATCAGTGTCCACGACGCCTCGTTTTGGATCGGGATGCATCCGAGTTGTCCCGACGTGATGACTGCTCGGGCCCGCGTTGAAGAGCAGTAAATTCCGATTCAATATGGGTTTCATACGCCCCAGTCCTAACGCTCCCATTTCGCGTGCGAACAGATCTGCCGAGGCCATAATTGCATCGAGATCCCCCGACGTAAATTTCCAGTCTAGTTGGACACGACGAACGCCCAGCGAATCACGATCTTCAGAAAGCACGATCCGACTTTCTGCATTCGGCGCTTCTTCGGACATCAGATATGCCGAAACGACGTTCCCCTTCAACTTAAATCCACTCAGATCTGGACGACCTAATCGTCCATCCGCGAGATATGCCGATTTTAGAACGGGTTCATCATCCTCACGTGGTGATACGCCGTTGGCACTGAGCGTCAAAGTTGCGTTGGGCAATCTGTGTTTCGCTTGAGCCATCTTCGTTGTCTTCAAAACGCCCCAAGGGAATTTTCGATTTCGACCGGTGTACAGCGAGAGCGATTGCGCAAGATTTGTAAAATACAAAAGGCTATTGTTTCCGGTCGTCATGTGCCCACTGAAATACCGGCCCACCATCCCGTGTTGATTTCCAAGCCCTTCGGGCTGGCGTTGATTCGCGTGCAACAATAACCGCGCGTTCTCGATCCCCCCCGTCGCCAACACGAATTGTTTGGCCCGAACGATAAAGCTGTTGTCCCGAAGCGTGGCAACTTTTACGGACGACACCGCACTTCCCGCTTCGTTCATGGCCATGTCGACAACATTTGCATGTAGGTATAAGTCGATTGAGGGATCATCGGTTACGCCACGTATGTAGTCTTCAAACTCGGTTTTTTGAGGACTTCGACCGGTGACTGCGGTCATGTGCCTCGTGGATGTTGTGATGCCGCTACCGTTCAGGGACAACGACGGACGTTTCGGATCGCGCATTTCGGCGGGATCGTAGTCAAACTTGTTTATACCAAGTACATCGCACGCCTGATCGTAGAACGGCATCAGACTCGACCGAGAGATAGGCCAGCCGCTATTCGGTATCCAGCTCCGATCTTCGAACACTTCCTCATCAGGGATGCCGCATTTGCCGCCCCACTTGTTACCCGATCCTCCCAGTTGGCGAAAACGAGAGGTCACAAGATAGTTACTAATATCGCGAGAGGCTGCGGCCTCGCCAGAGAGTTCGCCTTTACCTTGATAGAGCGCCTGGCTTGGCCCCTCATAGTCTCTGCCCCCACTCTCCAGCAGAACGACGCCAAAGCCGCTTTGCGCTAGCGCACGAGCGATGGCGATGCCGACCATGCCGCCGCCAATGATGCAAAGATCGGTTTTGACCGTGTGTCCATTTGAAATTTCGTACGAGTCGAAAACCATCGGCACAAGCGCCCCTCAATCTGCGTTCAAGACCTTAGACTAGCATGATGATGCGATGGTTTATCCTCTAACGTTTCGATCGAGAAAACGTCTGTCGACAAAAAAGGAATCCATCCCTCGCATTGCAAAGGATGGATTCCGAACCAAAATGGGATTCAACTATTCTTCAGCACGAGCAAGACCGTACAGAAGTCATCCGACCGGCGATCGCCGCCAGGACAAATACCCATACCACGAAGAGCGCGCCGCCCCCCACGAACAACTTATCAATACAACTTCCCAGCCGTGACTCGGCGTTACAGCCCGCGCGCACACTCCAGCACTGCATCATAATTCGGGTGGTCCGCGACTTCCTTCACGTACTCAGCATATTTGATTTTATCGTCCGCGCCGACCACGAACACGGCACGCGAATGAACTCGTAGACTCGGAATCAGCGTGCCATAGGCCTTGCCGAAATTCGCGTCTAAATGATCACTCAATACTGTGATGCGATCCGCATCGATGCCTTCCGCGCCACAGAAACGTGCTTGTGCCGGCGGCAGGTCCGTGCTAATCGTGTAAAACGCGACACTCGAAAGTCCGGCTGCTTCCTCATTGAAGCGTTTGGTTTGCTGGGCACACACCGGCGTGTCCAGTGACGGCACAACGCTGTAGATACGCGCTTTGCCCGCGCCATCACTCAATTTGCAGTCCTGGACAAGGTCCTTTTTCAAGGTTGCGTCCGGTGCAGCGTCACCCACATTCAGTTCCGGGCCTTCCAACGGCAACGGATTGCCGCGTAACGTGCATTCTCGGCTCATAGTTTGAGTATCCTCACTCTCTTGGTAGATGCAGTAAACAAATTTGGTACCGCTCAACGCGGTGGAATGTGACATTGTAGCGAATCGCGCACGGGATTCAACCAATGGCACGAACGCCGCACGCCTTGAAAAAAGCGCTGGGTATCCCCCCAGTATGGCTCATCCCGTGACGATTGCACCAAATTCGCATTAGCCAAGCTCCGGTTTGCTTCGTCTAAATTGACAAAGGTAGCTTTACAGCGCGTACGATGCATGGGGATAGAATCATGAGCAACGAAGATAAGATTATGGTTGGGCGTTGGTTAACGAATCGCGACCCTGACGCGTTCAAAGACATCGTAAACAAGTATGCAAACATGGTTTATTCCGTTAGCAAGCGCATTCTTCGAAACGATGCAGATGCCGAGGATGCAATGCAGGAGAGTTTCCTGGTCCTCGCAAAAGGCAATACCCGGCACGTGAAGTCATTGGGACCGTGGCTACACACGGTCGCTACGCATCGTGCGCTAGACCGAGTCCGATCCAGCGCCGCACTCCGAAAAGTTGAACTTCAGTATGCGGAACGAGTAGTTCAATCCGAGACGCCGGACTGGGACGACTTACAAGGATTCATCGACGAAGCGATCTCGGCGCTACCGGAACACCATCGTGAGGTGATTATTGGACACTTCCTCCAACAAAAAACGCACCAAAAAATTGCCGCCGAACTCGGCCTGTCCCGCCAGACCGTCACGTATAGACAAAAGAAAGCCATTGACCGAATTCGACGAACGCTGAGAAAGAACGGAATCGTCGTATCGGCGGCGTTTCTTTCAAACGTGCTCACCTCAGCAAAATCGGGTGCTGCGGCTTCCACGCTCGTCATCGAGATACACAAATTAGCGCTCACACCCGCCCAATACACCCCCAGCACTATCCTGACACCTTTATTGAACTTGTCGAAACCGGCACTCCTGAAGGCTGCGGTCGTCCTAATGCTGGCCGCAGGTGCTATGTATGCTGGCTTTAGTCAGACAACGGATACGCGGGACACTCAATCGACGAACGACTCGCCCAAAGCCAAGCTAACCGACGCCATATCGACTGTCGCCACTGCGATTCTCCCGTCCGCTGTCGAGGCAGTTCAGATTCCAACGAGTGACGTGTCCGGCCGAGTATACGATGTCGCCTCGAACGAGGGATTGGAGAGCATTGTCGTCCGACTCGATCGTCCCGACGCTGTCCCGACCGAGCTTCAAGAGACACAAACAGATGTCGATGGTTACTACGCTTTCGTGAATCTAGAACCGGGTTTATACACGTTGGCTGTCGGCGGCACGGACGTCTATGTAACTTCTGAGGATGGGTTTGTATCACGCGACGTCTCAATCGAAGATTCCGGGGAATTATACGAAGAAAACTTTCCACTCACGGCGGCCAGCGTTCTCGAAGGGCTCATCACCGCGGGGCCAGAACCGATACGCAACAGCAGCATATCGATTAACAACTATTTCGACAACGATAATATTGAACCGTTTCAGGTTGAAACAAACGAGAAAGGGCGATATCGCATTACCGGCCTAGACGATTTCGAAGGAATACTTAGAGCCAGCAGAACACGCGACGATGGAACATCGCAAGGTGCACTTCAAACTCAATCGGAGGCGACGACTATCTCAGCGGGTACGATAACCACTGCGGATTTCAAATTTGCCGGAGGCGGGGCATCCATCGAAGGGAACGTGTATTACATCGACGAGACGCAGCCACTAGTGGCAAGCGTGGGTACATATTTCATTACGGATTCGGGCGACGCTCTCGCGCTCAACGGTACGTATTCTCAGACCGATGAGAATGGACACTATCGAATTGACAATCTTCCCCAAGGAGTGATTTCGCTTCAAGTTCATGCAAAAGGAAAGTATTCAGGTACGATCACCAACGAAGCGACGTTACGCGAAGGAGAGACGACGAACCACAACATCGTCTTTGGCGATTCGGTACTTCACTGTCGATTACACAACGTACCCGTGGACAGTAAACACGTGATGGTTTACGTCGAGTCCGGAATTCAACGACCCAAAAAGAAGAGAACCACACTTGATTTTGCGAACGCAGTCGGCGAAGCAGTCAGTTGGTCCCACGTAAATTTCACCGCGGACGAGCCCGGCGCGAAACTGGAAAATCTGAAGCCCGGTGAATATACGGTCTTCGCGTCATCACTTCCGACGAAATGGAATGTCGCCGATATGGTCGCTATGGGTTGGGACGAATTTCTGAGCCGTGTTATCTTGACGCGGGTCTATGTCACGGTCGAATCGTATTCACAAGACATCGATCTCGATTTGGATTTCGCGATAGTCGAAGCTTGGAAAGAACCAACGCTTTCCGGGAGCGTTAGTCCGTAACACGCACGCCGCACGCCTTGAAAAACGCAGGCAAATCCGTATCACGCCGGATGCCCAGGCGCGTTAGCGAAAAGTCATAGCGCACAGGGTCTTCCGGGGCGCAAGTGCGAAATGCGGCCGTCACCTCTAGGGCGGTAGCAAGATTCGATTGTTTACGTTTGGTCAAGCCGAGCGTCCGTGCGATGCGGTACATGTGCGTATCGAGCGGGATCACTAATTTCGATGCGGGGATATGATCCCAACCTCCGGGATCGACCGCGTCCTCCCTCACCATCCATCTCAGGAACATGTTCGGTCGCTTGCAGGCGCTCCCGCGCGATGGTGCGGGCAGCAGATAGTTTTTCGGCATCTTGGTGTATCCGCACAACTCTTCGGTGAATCGATCAAGCGCGGGCATTAGCGTCTCGTCCGCATCGTTCAAGTGCGTTGCGAAACACCCCTCGACCGAGCCGTGTTCACGCAACGCGCATGCGATCCCCCATAGCAACGCCGACACGTGATCGCCGGTTACATACCGGTGACGGAAATCCTTGAAATCGCGCGCGATGGTCTTCGCAGTAGCTTCGTTGAGATACGCGCTTGGTTGATCCAACCGATCAAGGACGATGCCGATACTAGTCACAATATGCTTAACGGTTCCAAACGCCAGACTCGATGCAACCATAGCCACAATTTCCCGGTCGCGCGGATCCAGATAGTCGAGCAAGAACTGCATCGGGTCCGGGCGAATAAACTCGGGCCGATTGTATCGATCATAAACGGCTTCGAGTTGTTCCGTGATTCGTGGAGAAATTTTTCGTGGCATAAGAAAAGCGGCCCGTGAGATACGGACCGCTGAATTGAGAACGTATAGTTGATTACTTACCGACGGCCGCGGTCTGCATAGCCAATTCGCGCAGTTCCGTCTTGAGGATCTTGCCCGTGGGCCCCATCGGAAGAGCGTCGACGATTTCAACTGATCGTGGGTACTTATACGCCGCGAACTGTTCTTTGCCCCATGCTCTCAGCTCGTCCTCTGAAGCGGACTCGCCCTCTTTGAGGATGACATACGCTTTTACTTCTTCACCGTACTCTTCGTGAGGAACGCCGATTACCGCGGCCAGCGAAATGGCGGGGTGTGTAATCAGCACCTCTTCCAATTCGCGCGGATACACATTGAATCCGCCGCGAATGACCATATCCTTAGTACGGTCCACGATAAAGAAATAGCCGTCTTCATCCATGTACCCGACATCGCCGCTATGGAACCAGCCGCCTTTGAAACACTCTTCGGTGGCCTCTTCGCGTTGGTAATAGCCCTTCATAACGTTGTGGCCGCGAATGACGATTTCGCCCTTTTCGCCCACAGGCTGCTCATTCATATCGTCGTCGACGATCTTCATGTTCACGCCCCATATCGGAAGGCCAATCGAACCGGCCTTGCGCGGTTTGCCGAGTTGGTTGAAACTAGCCACAGGCGACGTCTCGGAGAGTCCGTATCCTTCAAGGATCTCAACGCCGAACTTGTCTTCGAATTGCTTCATAACCTCGACCGGCATCGCCGCGCCGCCTGAGTTGCACAAGCGCAAGTTGTCAGCGATCTTTTTCAAGTCGAATTTGTCCGCGTCTTTGTACGTGAGCAGATCCCAATACATCGTCGGTACACCAGCGAACATCGTTACGTTCTCATCTTGAAACGCTTGCAACACCGCGCCCGGCTCAAACCGCGGTAACAAGACAAGCTTACTGCCGACGAGCATACTAGTGTGCATTTGAACGGTATGACCGAACGAATGGAACAGAGGCAACACGCACAGCGTAACGTCATCGGGCGAACCCTGGGCCAGGTCGCGCATCGTCATCGCGTTCATGACAATATTCGCGTGAGACAGTTCCGCGCCTTTCGGCAAGCCAGTCGTACCGGAGGTGTAGAGCACCAAACACGTGTCATCCGGACGCGTCGGCGCATAGTCACCTTCCGGCGACTGTCCATCCATGAGACCAGCGAGTGTATGTACACCGTCGATAGGTGACGTCCCGCCTGGCATCGTCGGAATGATGTAGAGGTGTTCGCAAGAATCCACTTCCTGAAATGCCCCATGGCCAGCGGCGGCGAGAGGCAATTCGTCGGTACCTTCAAAACAAATCAACGCCTTCGCGTCGGAGTCTTTGATGTGATACGCCATCTCGCGCTGTTTCAACAAGACGTTCAGCGGGACGAGTGCTGCTCCAGCTTTCAAGATGCCGTACGCGACGATAGGAAAGTACGGAAGATTCGGACAACACAACGCGACTTTATCGCCCTGGTTGATACCGATCGATCGCAGACCATTCGCCACCTGATTGGCCATCATGTTGACTTGCGCATAGGTCAAACGGAATTGACCAAAGACAATCGCTTCGCGATCGGCATACTCTTTCGCTGATTCTTGTAGGAAACTGGCCAAGTTTAACATTACGAATGTGCTCCCTCTTTGCGATCGTTTAATCAGTGCGTTACTTTGCCGCTGATTCAGTTGCCATCTTTCGCAACTCAGTTTTCAGAATCTTACCGGTCGGCCCCATCGGCAAAGCGTCCACGATTTCTACGGAGCGCGGGTACTTGTATGCGGCGAATTGTTCTTTGCCCCACGCCCTGAGCTCGTCTGGTGTAGCAGACTGACCGTCCTTGAGAATTACATACGCTTTTACATCTTCGCCGAGTTCTTCGTGCGGCACACCAATCACGGCCGCCAACGAAATCGCCGGATGGGTGATCAAGATTTCTTCCAACTCGCGCGGATACACATTGAAACCGCCGCGAATGACCATGTCCTTCGTGCGGTCAACGATGAAGAAATAGCCATCTTCGTCTTTGAATCCGACATCACCACTATGGAACCAGCCGCCGCGAAATGCTTCTTCGTTCGCCTCGGGCCTGTTGAAGTACCCTTTCATGACGTTGTGACCGCGAATGACGATTTCGCCCTTTTCACCGATGGGCTGTTCTTTCATGTCGTCGTCCACGATCATCATGTCCACACCCCAGACCGGCAGGCCGATTGAGCCCACTTTTCGGGGCTTGTCTTCACGGTTGAAGCTTGCCGTGGGCGATGTTTCGGAGAGACCGTAACCCTCAAGTATGGGCGTACCGAAGACCTCTTCAAATTGTTTCATCACTTCAACCGGCATCGCCGCGCCGCCCGAAATCCCAATACGCAGTGTCGACTTAATCTTTTCGAGATCGAAATCTTGCAACTTCGGATAGTTGAGCAAGTCCCAATACATGGTGGGCACACCGGCGAAGAGTGTGATTCCTTCATCCTGAAGCATGGTCAACACGGCTTCCGCATCGAACCGCGGCAACAGCACCACCGCAGCGCCAGTCTTTATAGCGACGTTCATGCCGGAGATTCCAAAAGAATGAAATAGCGGAAGGATTCCCGTGTTCACATCTCCAGGACCGCAACTCAACATGCGCTCGTTCACGAGCAAGTTCATCATCATGTTTGAGTGCGTCAGTTCCGCGCCTTTGGGTTGGCCGGTTGTTCCGGACGTATAAATGATCAGGCACGTATCGTCGGCACCACGTTGAACCGTATCGAACGTCGGCGGATGTTCGCCCGTCAACTCACCAAACGACGGGACCCCTTCAATCGGCGAGTCACCGCCCGGCATCGTCGGAATCAGCCAGAAGTCTTTGCAACTATCGACTTTGTTAAACGCCGAGTGCGCGAGACCGGCCAGCGGCAATTCTTCCGTCCCTTCGAATGCAATGTAGGCCACCGATTCCGAATCTTTAAGGTGGTATTCGATCTCGCGTTCCCGAAGTAACACGTTCAGCGGCACGAATACCGCACCCGCTTTCAGGATGCCGTAATACACGACCGGGAAATAGGGGACGTTCGGGCACGATAACGCGACATGATCGCCAGGTTTGATGCCGGCCTTGACCAAGCCGTTCGCGACTTGATTTGCCATTGCGTTCACAGTTGCATAGTTGAACCGAAAGTCACGAAACACGATCGCCGTCTCATCGGGATACGTCGCGGCAGTTTCGTCGAGAATAGTTGCTAGATTAATCATGAACCCATTGCTCCCAGTCCGTGCTCATTCTGAAACGGTGAAACCGTTCGCCGAAATGCGCCGAACCCCATTAGCCCAAAGTCGATTTCGCAGCGAACGATTCTTTCATTCTAAGCCGATTGCTGTCAAGGATTCGGCCCTTATGGAAGGCAGAGCAGCTGATGCAGGGTTACGGCTTACGCTGGCCTGTCGAAAGCGGCAAACAGTGGCCGCAACTCTGCCAACTGCTCGTCCACCGCCATCGGGAGGTAGTGCGCGAATAAATCCAGAATTGCGACGGCATTTACCCCCGCATCGCCTTCGAAATGGCCCCTCAATCGAGCGACCATCGCACGGTTAATGGTGTGAACATCCTCATAGAAGGCTTTTAGGCCGACTAGACTCCAATCCGGCTCACCACCATCTTGATCAACGAAATACTGGGCCATGAGATAGGCGCCAACGGACCGAAACGTCGTCTCATCCGTTGAGGCAAAGGGCAAGTGATAGCGCGCCATCGGCATGAACTTCGCCAAAATCGGACAACCACTTGTGCCAAGCACTAAACCTAACAAGGAACTGAGCACTTTCTGGGCCGGAACCGTAGCCTTCATCGTTCGTCCGCCCGTTTCGACCGTCGCGTCCACTTCGTCATAGGACAAAAGCGACCCAAAGTCTTCCATTAGACCCGACAACGCGACCGCAGCCGGACAGCGCGTCTCTTCGTTGGTCAATGGGCAACACGCGCATTGTTCGACCGCTAGGCTTGTCCATACCGGGCGCGACGCATCCTCGGTCGACTCATTCGCTGCCTCGCCATTAATCGGCACTTCTATGACGATGGCTTCACCGGCCTGACGGTGCGGTCTTACCGTATATCGAACGACGCTCATGCTGACTAATCTAACGCGGATCCCCTCCGTTACGTTAACGCGAAATGAATTGGTCTGCCAAAGCAACTTCTTAGGGGGCCTTTCGGCGTGGCGAGCGCTTCGCCCGCCCTGTCGCCGTGGTTCGTACAAGCGGCCTAGACGTTTGGCGTTGTTAAGCGAGCATTTCGAGTGCTCCACGAAGTAGGCAAGAAGTTCATAAAACAGCGAACTTAATCATTTCGTAAGCCCGACTTAACCCACTATCTTTTCAGTAGTTTGCACCAACAACCCCGCGCCTACTACACCAAGTAAACTATTGTCAAAATCACCGTTTTCTGCTAATATAACCCAAATTTCGCCTGGGTGTCATTTTTTAAGGGGATGATAGAAAATGACCGTTTTACCGGCCGAGCGTAAACGTGAGATTGCTGGCGTTCTCGTATTCGGACTTACACTGTTATTGTTTCTCGCATTGGCTACCGATGGGTATCGTGGAGAAATCCGCCGACCTATCGACGGCATGGGAGAGGTTGCCAACGCACTGGGTGCACCTGGGGCAGTCCTTGCGGGCGTCCTGAGTATCTTGCTCGGCGCTTCGGCTCACGTCCTTTACTGCGTGAGCGGAGTCTGGGGCGTGACGCTCTTGCGGCATAAACCGCTGGACCGCATAGTCGCGCGCGTGTCCGGTGCCGTGCTCATTGCTTGGTCTGTAGCCGCGCTGCTGCACCTAGACTTTCGGTTCCTGGCGAATGGCGACGCACTAGGCGGAATCCTTGGTGGATTCATGGCCGGGCCGCTTGAAGCCAATCTCGGCATTGCAGGCGCGAACGTTGTGATGATCACGACCGCGATCGCTGGCTTGTTGATGGCCACCGATATCTTATTCATGCGCCTGTTCGACAAGCTTCGCTTACAGATGCTAATCACGCTGGCAATCACGGCGCATTTCCTGAGTCTCGCTTGGACCGTGATCAAAGACTTCAAAAACCGCAAGCCGATGATTCGTCCCGCGGCGGAAGAGCCGGAAGAATCGACCTTCCCACGAGTCGCACCACGGCGTGACTTTGCACCACTGAAAACAGTGAGAAAATGGCTTGAACCAGCGACGTCCGTTGATGAGTTGGAAGATCCGGGTATCCGGATTCATGCGCACGGAGATCGCGGAATCGACAATGCTCCATTTGACGATGTACCGATGATGCAAGTCGATGACGACACCGGTTGGGATGAAGAAGTGTCTCAAGTCGCCGTAGACGACGGTGACTACGCTGAGTTCGAGTCGGAAGAACAGGAATTCGCCGAACCGGTAATGGCGAAAATGGAAGAACCCGTCGACGCTCCTATCGCGGCACCCGAACCGCCGAAAGCCAAGAAGCCAAGGATGCAACGCCGGGTCGCCAGTGAGATCGAGGAATTGCCTGAAGACTATAAGTACCCGCGCCGATTCAAGCGTCCAACAATTGATATGTTTGAAGAACCCGACGCGCCGGAGACGGATGATTGGACCGACTATCTGATCGACACCAGCCGGGTGTTGGAAGAAACGTTGAACACATTTGGTATTGAAGCGCGCGTCACAGACGTTCGTCGTGGCCCAGCGATCACGCGATTTGAATTAGAACCAGCGCCGGGCATTAAGGTGAGTCGCTTCCAAGCACTATCCGACGACATTGCGTTGGCGTTGAAAGCGTATCGTGTTCGCGTTGAAGCGCCCATCCCGGGCAAAGGGCGTGTAGGTATCGAAGTGCCGAATCACGATCGCGATTCAGTGGTTATCCGCGAGTTGTTGGAGTCGCGCGCATTCAAACGCGGAAAAGGCGCACTTAACCTCGCACTCGGCAAAGACATTGAAGGTGAATCCGTCGTCGCCGACTTGACGACGATGCCGCATATGCTTGTCGCGGGCGCAACCGGTGCGGGTAAAACGGTATGCGTAAAGACACTTCTCGCAAGCTTGCTCATCAGCAAGACGCCGGACGAATTGCAGTTGATGCTCATTGACCCGAAAATGGTCGAGCTCTCGATATTCGACGACATCCCCCACCTCATTACGCCAGTTGTTACCGACGCGAAAAAGGCGGCGGCATCGATCAACTGGCTCATCGTCGAGATGGAAGAACGATATCGTTTGTTCGCCCACCTGCGCGTTCGCAATATCGAAGTCTACAACCAAAGCGTCGACAACGGTGAAATTGAGATGGTGGGCGAGGACGGCGACGAGACGGAATCCGTCGAATCGATCCGCAAACTGCCCTACATCGTTTGCATTATTGACGAACTCGCAGATTTAATGATGTTGGCCCGCGCCGAAGTGGAAGATGGCATCGCACGTCTCGCTCAGTTGGCCCGCGCCGTTGGAATACACCTCATCATCGCGACACAGCGCCCATCGGTAGACGTTTTGACCGGTGTAATCAAAGCTAATTTCCCGACACGGGTATCGTTCCAAGTCTCTTCGCGTGTGGATTCACGGTGTATTTTGGACGAAATTGGCGCAGAACGCTTGATCGGAATGGGTGATATGTTGTATCTTCCAGCTGGGCAGGGGAAGCCCACCCGGATTCAGGGGGCGTTCGTTAGCGATGACGAAATGAATCGCTTGGTCGCCTACCTGAAGACGCAAGCACCACCGCAATACCGTGATGAGATAGCGAATTTCGGTAAATCGAAGGAGGGGGCTCAAGATCTCGGCGAACAGGACGATGAACTGTTTGACGACGCCGTGCGCATCGTAATGGAATCGGGACAAGCTTCGATTTCGATGGTGCAGCGGAGACTTCGCGTCGGGTATACTAGAGCCGCTAGGTTGATTGACATGATGGAACTCAAGGGTATCGTGGGGCCCCATATTGGGAGCAAAGCCCGTGAGATTCTAGTGACTAGACCCGCAAATGATGAGGTTGCATGAGCCAGGTTCTCTTTCCCGGTAACGAACTGCGAGAACGGCGCGAGACACTCGGACTCTCGTTCGCCGATGTTTACGAAATGACGCACGTGCCGGTGGTCTACCTGCGCGCGCTTGAAACATCGAGTTTCGTGGATCTCCCAGCACCGGCGTATACCGCTGGTTTTCTTCGTTCGTATTGCGAATGTTTGGAATTCCCTTCCGAACGATTCGTCGATCTATACGAAGCAGCCGCCTTGCCGCAGGCCAAGTACTTCGTGGCGCGTCAGAGCGCGCGAGGACAAGAATTGGCAAGTCGGTATCGCAATGCACTCGCGTGGTGTGCGGTTTGCGCCGTAGTAGCGACGATGTGGTTTGCGTGGTCTGCAGTATTCCGAATCGATGATAGCGGACGCATGGACCGAGGTGTCCAGGCCGATGAATTAACGCGCGAAGAGATGAACGAGTTGGACTTGTCGGTACCAGAAGCGCCACTTGGCGCCTCAAACGCCCCCAAGTAACATCTCCGCTATTCCTATCTGTGGACTAGGCGACCAATCGAATCGCCTCTCCCCCATTCCCTGCTTATGCGATCCACGCGGCGATTCTGGTACCATGATGCTGGTACTAGGCCCTGGATATAACGCAATGAACGCCGAACAAAATCGCACGATAGCCAGTCGATCCGGGGCAGTCCGACCTGCTCCAGCCATCAATCTACCAAACAAACTAACGCTATCGCGCGTATTGATGGTACCGGTCTTCGTAGCCGTATTATCGTTCCACCATGTCATCGCCTATGCCGTTGCATACGCGATATTCACGATAGCGACCATTACCGACTATTACGATGGCAAGATTGCTCGCGAGCGCAATCTCATTACAAATTTCGGAAAGTTATTCGACCCGGTAGCGGACAAAGTGCTGGTCGCAGCAGCATTCGTAATGCTAATGAAGTTACCGGAATTGCATGTCCCAGGGTGGACAATCGTTGCCATCCTGGCGCGGGAATTCTTAGTAACGGGTGGCCGCACAATTGCCGCAAGCGAGGGCAGCGTCATCGCCGCTAGCCGTGTGGGCAAGATTAAGACCATCCTTCAGATGGCCTACATTTTCGTGTTTCTGTTCTTGGCTACATTAGCGTTCCCCATTCAATTATGGGCGTCCGAAACCGCCAGCGCATCGTACATGTGGTACCTCGCACTTTCGTCATACGTTGGAAGTGTCTTCATCGCCGCATTCACCGTCTACTCAGGCATTCATTTTGTGCGTGAAAACTGGAAGTCGCTGAAGCTGGACCAGCTTTCGTGATTAGCGTGTCAACGTCACATGCGGTGATCGATCTCGATGCGTACGCCCACAACCTCGCCGAAACGCGATCCCGCCTGCGTTCGGGTTGTCGCCTTTTAGCCGTAATCAAAGCCGACGCGTACGGCCACGGCGCGAACGCGATTGCGGACCGCGCCGTCGAAGCCGGGGTAGA
>JAJDAB010000393.1 GCA_029262095.1 Candidatus Hydrogenedentota bacterium | reverse complement strand
TACGCCTGGGGGATATTGGCGGCGGGTCTTGTTGCACTTCCGATTATGGCGGCGGCGGCGGCCGTTGCACGTCCGTTCGGTATTGCGCCCCGGGGGTACATGGATCTATCGATTCTCCTGGAACCCCTGGCGGGCCCGTGGAGCACGTATTTATTCTTGGGCGGCCTGTTCGTCGCGGCGTGGACGGCGGGCGTGGGTTGGTGGCTATGTGGCGCGTATGCGCTGCTCGACATCTTTAATTTGCCGATCAAACTCGATTCAAAACCGATGCGCAACTTACTCATCTTGTTTTTTATTCCGTCGACATCGCTACTCGTGTTGCGGGTCAACCCGGTCTTCCAAATGCTCATCTTCTCGGCATTTCTCGCACTTGTCTTTCCGGTGATTGGGCTGGCGATGTTGTACCGCATCACGCGGAAAGACATGGGATACTTCCGCTGGTCGTTGAAAAGCCCTCAGGGTATCGCGCTAATCGCTGTCGACCTGTTCGCGATTTCGCTGAGTGTGTATGCGGGAGTTTATTTGGGGTGGGTGCGGTTCGGCGATATTTTCGTTTCGCGGTAAATAACATCCTGCATAGCCCTCGGCCAAGCCCGCGTAGCTCTACGCGTTTGAGGTTGTTACCGCGATACCCGCTTCGCCTGCGACGATGTCGAACGACAATCCCGGTTTTAGGCCTTGCGCTTTTGCGATGCCCCGAAGCGGGCCGAGGACGAGGGTCTCGATGCGTTCGGGCATATGATCGACGCCGTGGTCCTTGTCGAAGCAGGTCTGCTCGAGTAGATCGAATGCGGCGTCCTGTATTCGCAATCCAACGCCGTGCGGTTTGAGATAGGCGTGGAATTCTTCCAAGCGTTTTCGAATCATCTTACGTACGGTATCCGCCTCAAGCCGCTCGAAGTTAATGACACCGTCCAATAGCGACAAAACTTCAGGGGGTACCGCGCCGGTCAAGGGCGCTTGCCCCCCACTCTCCTGTTCATCCATTGTTAGGATAATTGAGCACCGGTGAAGATTGACTTGCTTGCGATGCGCATCGCGGAGGACACCGGTCGTCAGTATGGAAGTCAGCGCGTCGAAAAACGATGGGTCCGCGTTCTGAACACCTTCAAAGACACAAATCGAAAACTCACCGCTGCGCACCTGTGTCGAGATTGAAGGGGTCGCCGTCAATTCGCTCGCGGACTGTGATGCGCCTAACAAATGCGCTGTGCCACTTTCCCCTGCGTATTCGGCCATGTTGAATACATGTGCTGCGTTTTGTTCGCCGTACAGTTGTTGCGCGAGCACTCGGCACGCGTGCAGCTTTCCGACGCCTCTAGGGCCGGTGATTAACAACGAAGTAAACGGCCTGTTTTTGGTGCCATAGGCTGCTTTCGCTGCGGTAACCGCTGCGGACAGTCGCTTTACACCGCCCTGCTGGCCAAAAACGAAACTGCTCAGCCGGCTCGCCAATTGATCGCGCCATACCTCTGCGTCCTTCGCATCAATATCGATCGACGTGATTTCGGTTACCACGCGCTTGACGTCGTGCGGTGAAACCTTGGCGCCCAGATGGCGCATCGTCATATCTTCCTGCACTTCGGGGAGTTCTTCATGCACTCGTTGTTTAAGTTTGTACCGCGCGCATGCCTGATCCAACACTTCTATTGCTTTACCCGGCCACGCATCATCGGGCATGTATTGTTTGGTATAGCGGAGCGTAGCCTCGATGGCATCGTCGCTAATCTTAGCGTCGTGTTGCGTCTCAAGTTCCGGACGGGCTTCCTTCAAAAGCGCACGTGTCGCATCTTCTTTGTACGGTCGAAGCTCGACAATCTCAAAAGTCTGATCGACGCTTGGATCGACTTTTCGCACGCGATCGAATTCGGCGTAGGTCAACGTTCCAATACACGCGATATACCGCTGCTTGATCGCCGGTTCGAATACGCGCGCAATGGACGTCTGATCGCCTTGCACGTCTTTCAGAAGAAAAATAGGGCCAACGCCGTCAATAAACGCGATCGTATCCAACGACTCTTTTAAGTCGGCCAAGATCGTCGTCGAGGTGTGTTCGACGCTTTCCTTCTCGGTGCGGATCGCTGCGAGATCGATTTCAACGACGCGGAACGCACGAAGCACTTCATCCCTCGACTGCGCCATGCTTGACGCCAACGCGTGAACCAACGTCGTCTTACCGACTCCATTTGGCCCGACGATGAGAACACTTCGACGGCTCGGCCCGGTCACGCGGCGGATGAGATCCAGGACTTGCTCATCCATCCCAAACGCGCGTTCAAGTTTTCCTGTACGCGCGGCCTCTGACAGGTCGCGTGTGTATTCCCGAATCTTCAACATCACCAACTCCCGAACAGCCACCCCGAGCGGCCGGCTGCATGAGGCATAACCATACGAATCGACTGGCTACGAATGCAAGAACTAGCACCCGTGACGATTTAACACCCGGTTAATCCCGGACAAATAGCTGGAACCAAAGAGGCGAACGTGCACCAGAAGCGGATAACAATTATAGATGTCACGTCGAGAATCGAAGAACCCATCAGCAATGGGACGCAATTCGTGGTAGCGTTTGAAAAACGCATCGCCGAACGTACCGAATAACGTTGCAAATGCCAGTTCGATTTCCGGGTGACCATAGTACACTGCGGGATCGATGAAGCCCGTTATGCGGTCGTTCGCGGCGAGGACATTAGTGGTCCAGACATCTCCATGCAACAACGACGGATACGGCGGTTCCAGAATTAAGTCGTCCAGTTTAGGCGCGAACGTTTCGATTCGGGCGAGCATGGATTTATCGAGTTGGCCTTCCTCATTCGCCTTGTGCGCCATGTGCAGGATGCGGTGATCGCGAAAGAACTCTACCCAAGACGACGTTTGCGCGTTGGGCTGGTACAGACCGCCGATCAGTGTATCGCGTTCTAAACCATTTGTGTCTGCACGACAACTATGCAGTTCCGCCAACAACTCCGCAGCGTGTTCTTCGGCTTTTGCGTTAAACGTGCTAGCACCTTCGACAAACTCCATGACGAGTAGATCGGGTGCAGCATAGCGAACGGCTGGAACAGGGAGGTTACTGTGATCCGCGAGATATTGGAGCATAAACGCTTCAACGTCGAGCTGGGCGTTTGGCCCGGAATCGTATTTCACGACGACCCGGTCGTTTGCACCGATATCCACCGTATAAACTTCGCCGATACAGCCGCCGCTTAGCGGCCCGATGTGACGGGGTTCGGCGCCGAGCGCAGTCGCTATTCGCGACTCAAGTGCGTCGCGGCTCATCTAGATGCAACAATTCCGATTCGATATGGTCGATGAGTCTTCCTACTGCGGTATCGACAATTTTGAAGACGTTTCGAAATCCCATGTCGCCGCCGTAATACGGATCAGGTACTTCATTGACCGGTAATTCGGGGGCAAAATCGCAGAGTAGCCGAAGGTCGGCTTCAGAGTCCTTCGGCTTGATGCGCTCAAGGTCACGGAGATTCTCAGCGTCCATCGCCAATACAATGTGAAATACGTCGAAGTCTTCGACTTTCACCTGGCGTGCGCGTTGGGGGCCGAGGTCAACGCCCTGGCGCAACGCTTCGTCACGCGCTCGGCGGTCCGGCTTTTTCCCCGCGTGATAGGCAATGGTCCCCGCCGAATCAACGTCAACGAACGTGTCCAAGCCGCGTTCGACCAACCGCTGCCGCATCACACCTTCGCCGGTCGGCGAACGGCAGATATTCCCCATACACACGAATAGCACGCGGACCATACCCAACGATTCCTCCGCTACCCAACTTTGACAATTAGTTTGCCTTTGTTGGTCCCGTCGAACAGTTTGTGGATCGCTTTGGGTGCACTTTCTATCCCTTCGACCACGTCTTCGCGGTGTTTGATCTTGCCTTCCATGACCCACTGCGCCATTTGCATAACGCCTTCTTGGAAACGATCAAGGTAGTTCAGCACGATGAAGCCTTCCATACGCGAACTCTTGGTCAGTAG
>JAJDAB010000392.1 GCA_029262095.1 Candidatus Hydrogenedentota bacterium | reverse complement strand
TTGCGCTTTCGCCACATCAACATCCGATAGCTCACATAAGACGACAAAATAGATGTCAGTCATACGTTTTCTGCACTGTCAGCGGCATCGTGGCATAGTATGCGGCTGAGTTTAACGACGTACGGAGTCTATAACGTGAATCGAGCAACAATGTTGGCAGCAGTATCGGATGGTGGGCACGGCTGGGACTTGATTGTCATTGGCGGTGGCGCTACCGGCTTGGGAATCGCAATCGATGGCGCGCATCGCGGGTATCGGACGCTGCTACTTGAGCAATCGGATTTCGCCAAAGGGACATCGAGCCGTAGCACGAAATTGGTGCATGGCGGTGTCCGGTATTTGCAACAGGGAAATATCGCGCTGGTGTTGGAAGCATTGAAAGAACGAGGGCTACTCAGACAGAACGCGCCCCATCTGGTCCATGACCTTCCTTTTATAGTTCCAAACTACGATTGGTGGGAAGCGCCGTTTTATGGCATCGGTTTGCGGTTATACGATGTCTTGGCAGGAAAACACGGTTTCGGTAAGTCGCGCAACTTGTCGAAAGAAAAAACGCTTGAACGAATACCTACGATCGAGACGGACGGATTGCGCGGTGGCGTCATTTATTACGACGGTCAATTCGATGATGCGCGTCTTTCGATAAACATGGCAGCCACTGCAGCGGAGGAGGGCGCGTGCCTTGTGAATTACATGCGCGTCTCCGGATTGGAAATTGAAAACGATTGTGTGTCGGGGGTACGGGCCGTCGATGAAGAATCGGATGATGAATTCAAGGTTCACGGTACGGTCGTCATTAATGCGACGGGAGTCTACACTGATTCGGTCCGTCAAATGGAGCGACCGGATGCGATCCCCATGATTCGGCCGAGCCAGGGGGTACATATCGTGCTGGACCAATCGTTTTTGCCGGGTGACAGCGCGATTATGGTGCCGCACACGGATGATGGGCGCGTATTGTTTGCGATTCCGTGGCATGGGCGCACGCTCATCGGCACCACGGATACGCCCGTGGATGATACCCCCTTGGAGCCGCGCCCATTTCAAGAAGAATTGGCATTTCTCCTAGAACACGCCGCGCGGTATTTGGACAAAGACCCAGTACCAAGCGATGTGTTGAGCGCATTCGCCGGATTGCGGCCATTGGTGAGTGCAGCCAGCGACGAGGATACGGCGGCAATATCGCGCGATCATACCGTTCACATTTCACGGGGCGGCTTGATGACCGTTGCAGGGGGGAAATGGACGACGTATCGAAAGATGGCGGAAGACGCGGTCGATCAGGCGATTACGCTAGGTGGCTTTGATGAAGAACCGTGCACCACGGCGCATTTGGCGATTCATGGTGCAATGGAGGACGCGGAATCTCATGGCGACCTCGCCATTTATGGCTCCGACGCGACGGCAGTGCAGTCCGTCATTGACGAACGCGATTCGTATGGTGTTCGGCTGCACAATGCATTCGATACTCGAGCGGGCGAGGTGGCGTGGGCAGTACGGCACGAAATGGCACGCACGGTGGAGGATGTTCTGGCACGGCGGACCCGGTGCCTGCTATTGAATGCTCGCGCGAGCGTGGAAGCCGCTCCGACGGTTGCCGCGATTATGGCGGAGGAGTTGGATAGAGACGAGGCTTGGGCATCCGATCAGGTGGCGGCGTATACGAAACTCGCTGAAGGCTATATGATGACGTAATACGCGGGATCGCGGAACACATCGGCATGGGAACGCTTAGAGAGAAGGACAGTTCATGAACTACTTCGTTACAGGCGGTACGGGATTTATTGGTGGACACATTATCGAGCGGCTGCTGGATCGTGGCGGAACGGTGCATGTGCTGGTCCGGGCAGGTTCGGAACAGAAATTTGAAGCGTTACGGCAACGCATGGAAGCGCGTAAGGATCGGTTGTTCGCGGTCGAGGGGGATCTTCTGAACAAGCGGCTCGGCGTGAGTGACGCCAGTATTGAAGAGCTGCGCGGAAATATCGACCACTTTATTCACCTCGCAGCGGTCTACGATTTGATGTTGGATGATGAAAAAGCGCAATCATCGGTAAACGTTGATGGCACGCGCCATGCCCTGGAAGCGGCGGATGCGATGGAAGCGGGCTGTTTCCACCATATGAGTTCGATCGCGGTGGCCGGGTTGTACAAGGGTTTCTGGTTAGAGAACATGTTCGACGAAGCCGACCAGTACACCCAGCCCTACTTCCGCACAAAGCGAGAAGCGGAAGCCGTAGTTCGAAAGGGGTATTCGAGACCCTATCGGATTTACCGGCCGGGAGTCGTCGCGGGACATTCACATACAGGCGCAATCGATAAAGTCGATGGACCCTATTACATGTTTTCGTTCATCAAGAAAATTCGCAAAGCGTTGCCGCCCTGGGTACCGATTGCGGGATTGGAAGGCGGCGAGATCAATATCGTCCCTGTGGATTATGTCGCCAATGCCTTTGACTATTTGGCGCACCAGGATGGGTTGGACGGCCGTTGTTTTCATTTAACTGATCCGAATCCGTATCGTGCCGGTGAAGCATTGAACATCTTTGCGCAAGCGGCCCACGCGCCAAGGTTCGCAATACGAATCGATGCACGGATGTTAGACATTGTGCCGCAGGGCATTCGACAGGCTCTGTTTCATTTACCGCCGGTCCGCCACATCGTCGATGCGATACTAAAGGATCTAGGTCTACCGAAACCTACGTTGACGTACCTCAATTATCCAGTACGCATCGATTCGCGGGAGACGCAGCGCGAATTGGCCGACTCAGGCATCACCTGTCCGGACCTTAAGGACTACGCCCCAGCGTTGTGGGATTTCTGGGAACGGAATCTGGACCCAGAATTGTCGCGCGACCGCACGTTAACCGGCGCTGTCAAAGGAAAAGTCGTGGTAATAACCGGGGCGTCATCCGGAATCGGACGATCCGCGGCAATCAAAATCGGCGCGGCCGGGGCACGAACAGTCATCGTTGCCCGGTCTGCGGATCAACTTGCGGAAGTCCAGGCAGAAATCGATGCGGCTGGCGGCGAAGCGCACTGCTATACAGCCGATATCTCGAATATGGAGGACTGTGACGCCGTCATCGATCAGATTCTCAAAGACCTGGGTCAGATTGACGTCTTGGTCAATAACGCGGGTCGATCGATTCGGCGATCGGTGACGCAATCGTTTGACCGATTCCACGATTACGAGCGGACAATGCGTCTGAACTACTTCGGCGCGATTCGTCTCATTCTGCGCGTGTTGCCGTCCATGATTGACCGACAATCCGGCCATATCGTGAACGTATCGTCTATGGGTGTACTGGCCTCTCCCCCGCGTTTCTCGGCGTACATCGCCTCTAAATCGGCGTTAGACGCTTTTTCGCGGTGTGTGCGGGCAGAGGTGCTGGATAAGAATGTGCAGTTCACGACCATTAACATGCCGTTGGTGCGCACGCCGATGATTAACTCGGTCTCGTTCTATGAACATGTCCCAACGTTGAATTCTGAAGAGGCGGCGGACATGATCTCCGAGGCGATCATCGACAAACCGAAACGAATCGCCACACGCCTTGGCATATTCGCTCAGGTTATGACGGCCATTCTGCCGCAAGTCGCAGACGTTGTCATGAATACGGCGTACAAACTATTTCCGGATTCGACGGCGAAAGATAAAGATGGCAAGCCGATGGAGGAAGCCTCCACGGAGGCGGTGTTGTTCGCATCGGTGATGCGAGGGGTTTATTGGTAAGGGGGTGAATGTGATAAAGCGCAGTAATAACGGAAGGAAAGAATACGAATTCAATGTGCACCGATGGTTAGTCCCGTTTATCGTGCTGTTTATATGCGCGATGCCCGCAATGGCGCAAGAAGAGGTTGTCGAAGAATCGGGCGTCATCGCATCAGCGGCCAGCCCGGACGAAGTACCCTGGTACGAAAACGAATTACTTTTCTTCCTCGGTCGTTTCCATCCGCTCGTGTTGCATTTCCCGGTGTCGCTTTTGGTCGTCTTGTTGATCGCGGAAGTCATTACGTTGGGCAGCCGTTCACACGAGACGTCGGTTACAAAGTGGTTGATGCTTATCATTGGGAGCGTGACTTCCGTTACCGCAGCCACGTTCGGAGTGTTCTTATCCTGGTCCGGTGGATTCGATGCAGATTTGATTTGGTGGCACAAGTGGCTGGGAATCGCAGTCGCAGTATTAATGGTTCTCGCGACGGTCTTGAAACTTGGCTATGACCGATTAGACACTTCCCGATTTCGCGTTGCGTATTGGGTAGTACTGCTCGCGGCCGTGGGCGTGTTGTTCCCCGCCAGTCACTACGGTGCGGCGCTCACGCACGGTTCGACCTACCTCACGAAATACCTTCCACCTCAGCTGGAATTCCTGGAACCCATTCTCGGCGAAGTCCCTGAACCGATCGAACCGGGCGCCATTGATGGTCTGTTCGCGATGGAGATTCAACCCATCCTCGAGGCGAAGTGTTATGAATGTCATAACGCGGAGAAGCAGGACGGTGATTACCGGATGGATGACCTGAAGTGGTTAGTCGCTGGCGGCGAGAGTGAACGTGCGGCAATCGTGCCGGGCGAAGCAATGCAGAGCCACCTCGTCGATCTAATCTTGCTACCGGAAGAAAACGAAGATGTGATGCCGCCCGTGGGCAAACCTCAACTTGAATCGAATGAGATCGTGGCGATGGTCCGTTGGATCAACCGCGGTGCGCCGTTGGGCAATTACACGCCACCCGTGCCCGTCGAGAAAGAAGCTGCGGAAATCGATTTGGCTGCGGCGGAGTCCGATGCAGCGGGCGTGGTGTCCGTGATTAGTACGGATGAATTGATGGATGTGCTGTTCGATCCGCTGATCGAAGATTTGCGGTTGGCCCTCGTTGAAGAACCTAAAGGCCGACGCGCGCTGAAGGCAGTCTACAATCCGGCGTCGGCGATCGCGGAAACGCACAACCTTCTATTCTCGCGCGATGACGAGGACTATATGGAGACGCCGGAATGGGCCGCGCTATCGATCGCCGGACGCGACGCCTCGAAAATGCTCGGAGATGCGGTGATGGCACAAGATTACCCGCGGACGAAGGCAGCATTCGTAGTGTTAGTAAAATCGTGCAACGATTGCCACGTGCAATTCGATGAGAGCATCGATACCATTGAGGACACGATTCCCGAACCTCCGGAAGGTGCGATTGATGAATAGCCGATTTGCTTGTTGCGCCGCACTCGTCGCCGCATCCGCGCTCGCCGTTGCGCAAGAACCCGATGGACGCGAAAGCCTCGGAGCGTTGTCACGCGCGACCGACTATAACCAGCGGCCCGCGTTCAAAATCTTCGATAATGTCTATTACGTCGGCATCAATTTTGTCGCGGCGTATATTGTGCCGACGAGTGATGGTTTGGTTTTAATCGATACGACGTACGACCGCACAGTCGATCACTTGTTAGCCGGTGTCCGCGAAATGGGATACGACCCCAACGACATCCGATATATCTTCCCCACGCACTGGCACTCGGACCATTTCGGGGGCGCAAAACGGCTACAAGCGCTCACCGGCGCCAAGGTCGGGATGGTTGGACCGGATTGGGATGCCCTTTCCGATCGGGGCGGCATTCCTGAAGACGCGGTTGTTCGTATTTCGGACGGCGATGTCATCGAGGTCGGCAATACTGCGTTCACCTTTTATCACACGCCAGGCCATACCTTGGGGACGATGAGTATTGTGTTCGATGTCCAAGACGGCGATGACACATTTCGGGCAATTACATTCGGCGGCGCGGGCCTCAATTTTCAGGGCGTCGACCGGACGGAGATGTACCTCAAAACGATTCGACGAGTGCAGACGTTTAAGGGCCTTGAAGTCAGTGTTCCGAATCACGCCTCCATGGGAAATGTATTCGAGCGGGCCGATCAATTGGCGGCGCGCAAGCCGGGCGAACCGCATCCGTTTGTCGCGCCGGAGGATTTGCGCGCTTATTGGGACACCTTAATGGAAAATGCGGAACAGAAGCTGGTTCGGGAAAAAGCGCGGGCTGGTTTGTAATCCGTACGTATTCAAGAAAGTGAGGGTGAAACGATGAATCGAACGATCGCGTTTATGCTATCGGTAATAGCCGTCCCGGCGTTCGCCGCTGGCGAAATGAAGCACGGCGAGATGACGACGACGGACGGCATCAAGATTCACTACATCGAGCAAGGCGAAAGCGTGCCCGTGGTGTTGGTGCACGGGTATACCGGGAGTGCCGAAGGAAACTGGTTCTCCAACGGTGTCGCTGAAGCATTGGCTCCCAATCATCGCGTGATCGCGATTGACGTACGTGGCCATGGCGCGAGCGATAAGCCCAAAGATGCGGCGCTGTATGGCGAACGGATATGGAAAGATGTGCTCGAGTTGATGGACCATTTGAACATCGAGAAAGCCCATCTACACGGTTATTCGATGGGCGGTGCAATCACCACTCAATTACTGATCGCCGCACCTGAACGATTCATTACCGCTGCATATGGCGGCTCAGGCGTACGCGAACGCGACCCGGAATTGCGGAAGCAAATCCCAGCGGACAAAGACGGAACAGACCCTCAAGAAGCCGAAGCGCGCCAGACGTTGGGTGGGAGTCCGTCGCGCGACGAAGACGCGCTAGGACTTGTACGACAAACATGGGCAAGTGCATTCGCGAAGGACATCGATTTGTCGACGATATCGATTCCTGTTCTCGCAATTAATGGCGAGTTTGATGGCCCTAACGCGAAGACGCATCGTCTCGCACGCGAATTAACGGATTTCGAGAGTGTCGTACTGCCGGGCAAATCTCATTTGACCGCTATCATGGCTGGTTACATTCCGGACTTGTACATCACCAGCCTGGTCAAGTTCATCAACGATCACGACCCGAAATAGCGGGCGAGCGTCGTGGGTCCAGCCCTTAAGACGCTGTTATTCACGTTCATAGCACCGGGAACGGTCACGGTGCTCTTGCCCTATCTCATTGTATCTCGGACCGAAGCATGGCCTATCGGACCGTTTCAATATGCTGGACTCCCAGTCCTCGTCGCAGGCGTCGCGACATATGCGTGGTGCGCCTGGAGTTTCGCGATCAAAGGCCTTGGCACGCCCGCACCAATCGATCCGCCGAAGAAACTTGTCGTTGAAGGATTGTATCGGTATACGCGAAACCCAATGTATGTCGGTGTGCTCACGATTCTGGCGGGCGAAGTAATTTGGTTCGTCTCGCCGATGCTATTGGTGTACGCGGGTGTCATAGCGTGCCTGTTTAACGCGTTCGTTCGACTTTATGAAGAACCGAAGCTGCTGGACCTCTTCGGCGGACAATATACGGCCTACCGAAAAGAAGTCCCGCGTTGGTTCGTGCGTTTGTAGTACTCTCGAAGCATGAGCACTTGGGCGAATGATTTTGATGGCAGTTTGTAGTACCGCATAACATCCCCCTTGATCCCCCTTCGAAGGGGGACTAAGGGGGATGTTGAGTAATGGTCTGACCAAAGTTCAGGACAAATACTGGTGAAGTGATCCACCCTTATTTGACCGGACGAGAGGAATCTCCATGAACGTGTCCAGACGATCTTTTCTTCGAAACTCCACCACCGCAGGATTCTTAGGTTCCATCGGCGGACTCGACGCCGTTCTGCGTGCGGGACAAGTAAGTGCCGCGGAAACGGGCGTCACGCCGGACGTGGTTCGGTTCACGCCAGAGATCGAGCCGTTTGTCCGGCTCATTGAGGACACGCCACGTGATCGGTGTATCGAAGCGGTTGCTGAACGGCTAAAGGCCGGCGCGACGTATCAACAATTTCTCGCCGCGACCTTCCTCGCGGGAATCCGCAACGTGAATCCGCAGCCTCCTGGGTTTAAGTTTCATTGTGTTTTTCTCGCACATTCGGCGAACTATCTCGCGCAATCCGCTCCGGTTGAGGAACGGTTGTTGCCTCACTTCTGGGTATTGGATGTATTTAAGAAGTCGCAGGCCGAAGATGCGCGCAGTGGCGATTTCGTGTTGCGTGAACATGCGGGTGCTCTCCCAGATGGTACACGCGCAATGGACGAGTTTCGCGACGCGATGGACGCTTGGGACGAGTCGCGCGCAGACGCCGCGATAACGGCACTCGCGCGGTCAGGCGATCCGCAGCGGGTGTTCAATCAGCTTTGGGCTTATGGTGCGCGGGATTACCGTAATATCGGGCACAAAGCCATTTTTGTGGCAAATGCGTGGCGCACATTGGAGGCGATCGGCTGGCAACATGCAGAGCCGACGTTGCGATCGTTAGTGTTGGGGCTACTCGATTTCGGCAAGAACGAAGTGGTCAACGAGTACGGGCTCGATGATCAGTCGTATCCGGGCAATGCGGAGTTGATTGCAAAAAGTGCGAGCGCACTTCCCGGTAACTGGTCAGGCAAAACTGCAAACGATCTTGTTACAAGAACGCTCCTTGCGCCCCTGCGAGAAGGCAAAACAGAGGCCGCGTGTGAATTGGCGATGGAGTCATTGCTCGACGGCTCTTGCGATGCGCAGGCGGTGTGGGATGCGGTCCATCTCGCTGCAGCCGAGATGATGATGCGGCAGCCGGGCATCGCCGGGATTCACACGGTGACCTCGGTGAACGGCTTGCGTTTTGGCTACGAACATTCGAATGACCCCCAAACGAAGTTGTTGATGCTGCTTCAAGGCGTGGGTTGGATGGGCCAGTTTCGTAACTTCATGAAGCCGAACAAGGACAAAGACCTGCGCATCGACGACATTGCACCGGTTGAAATCGCGGCCAATGCCGACGACGCGGCGGAGTCGATTTTTGCGAGGTTAACGGATGATCGCGATGCCGCCGCGCGGATGGCATTCGCGTATGCACAACAACATGACGCCAGCGAGCTGTTCGCGATTGGAAGACGGCTGGTGTTTCTCAAGTCGTCGGAGCACCATCACCTCAAATGGCCGGCGGCATTATTCGAGGACTATCAGTTGGTGAGTCCGCAGTATCAACCACATCTCGCGGCCACTTCGATGTATTACCTCCGCGGAACCGAACATG
>JAJDAB010000391.1 GCA_029262095.1 Candidatus Hydrogenedentota bacterium | reverse complement strand
GGATAGCGAATCGCTCGATATAAACCTCGAACCGGGACAGACGATTCGGGGACACGTGACAACGTTTGACGGTGAACCGATTGAGGGCGCGCGTATAGCGCCGCATACGTGGCGAGGGCAGCGGGTGCTGTCCATTGAAATGAGAACCGATGAAGACGGTCGGTTTGTGTGGGATGGCGCACCGGAAGAGGGCGTAGTATTTGAAATCCGCAAACCAGGGTATGCGGGCGAACTTGAAATGATGCTGTTTCCCGGGGAGACGGAGCACCCAATCGCTTTGCAAGAGCTCTTGCGTATCGGCGGGTCGGTCGTCGACGATGAATCAGGCGATCCGATGGAAGGGTTCAAAGTTTACCAGGGTATTTATTGGGCCTCTGCCGACGACGTACAGTGGTCGTCACGTGCTTCCGATGAAGGATACAGAGGCGAGTACGAACTCTATATCGAAGCGGGTACGCCGGCGGTGCAAGTGCGGGTCGAAGCAGATGGATACTTGCCCGCATTGTCGCGCATTTATCAGGCTGAGGAGGGGTACCAACGCTACGATGTCCGAATGACAAAAGGTTCTGGGCCGTCGGGTGTGGTTACACGGCCGGACGGCAAACCGGCAGCGAACGTGGCGGTGTACATGGCGCCACATCCCGGCACACTCACATTGGTCAATGGAAACACAGCGGATCAAAATACGCGATATGTGAACACGGATGATGAAGGGCGCTATTCTTTTGCGCCGTTGTATCCCACGTTTCGATTGGCAGTGATCGATGAGTCCGGTTTCGCAATCGATGATTTCGAATTGGGGGACGATACATATGATCTCGCCCTAGCTTCTCCGGCGTCGATTGAGGGCGCTGTAACAATGGGTGATGAACCAGTACCTTACGAACGCGTTCAACTTACATTCAATGGGAAGTACAACGACGGCATACAGCTCTCATACGTATCGAATAACGACCCGGACGGCCAATTCAATTTCGATGGTTTGCCAGCGGGCGAAGCCCATGTGGAGTTATTGAGGCGGATTCAGAACCAGTTTGTGAATTCCCACGGTATCCTCGTCGCGACGACCAGTGGCAACGTCACTCGCGCGGATATTGGCGGAGACGGGAAAACCATTGTAGGAAAAGTCTCTTTACCGGAGGAGGCTGAACCCGGCGTAGACTTCTCAATGCAACGGTACGCTGTCAATGCGAAACCGCCGTCATTGAACGTGCCGGACACAGTCGATCAAAACGACGCTACAGCGTTCCAAGCTTGGTACACCGAATGGGAAAAGACAGATGAAGGCCGAGATTATCGCGCTGCGCAGCGCACCTATCCCGTAGAAGTCAGCCCCGACGGATCGTTTCGCGCATTGGAACTACCGGAAGGTGACTACTTGTTGGCTTGGCAATTTGTTACCGCCGAAGGCGAACGCGTCGGAAGATTAGCGCACGAATTCTCGGTATCCACTGGCAGCAGCGAACTCGATCTCGGGTCGTTAATGGCTGAGGCGCCGAAGTATCTAAAGGTGGGCGATGCGGCACCGATATTTGAGGTCGCGTCGTTGGATGGAGTCCCGGTGAAGCTGGTCGACTTTCGCGGCAAGTATGTACTACTCGATTTCTGGGCGACATGGTGCGGCCCGTGCATTGGCGAAACGCCGAATCTCGTCGATGTATTCAAACGTTTCGGCGACGACGAACGGTTCGCAATGATCGGGTTGAGCCTCGATAACAGTCCAAGTGAACCGCGCGACTATACAACGAAGAACGATATGAACTGGACGCAGTTGTTTCTCGGTGAGTGGTCCACTACTCAGATACCAGATCAATATGGCATCGAAGGGATTCCCACCATCATGCTGCTCGACCCGGATGGCAACGTTGCGGCGACAAATCTGCGCGGCCCAGGCATTGCGGACGCGGTCGAAAAGTTCCTGAAGTAACCGCGCGGTATGACGTCCGATGAACTCGACACCCTCTGGGATTTTCAAGACGCACAAGCTAGTGAGGCTGCGTTCCGTTCATTTCTCCAGAAACGAACGGACGAGAATGATTGTGCGGAGATATCCACGCAGATCGCGCGTGCGCTGGGATTGCAGCAGCGATTCGATGAGGCGCAAGCGATGTTGGATTCGATAGAAGCATCGCTTCCCGATCACTCGCCACGAGTACGCACGCGGTATTACCTCGAACGCGGGCGCGTGTTGAATTCCTCGGGCGATGCCGAGGCATCTAGGCCACTGTTCATCCACGCTTGGAAGTCGGCGAGGGGCGCAGGCGACGACCACTATGCTGTGGACGCGGCCCACATGTTAGCCATCGTCGAGCCGCCGGAAAAGCAGCTTCGCTGGTATCACCGCGCCGTGGAACTCGCGGAAGATAGCGACGACCCACGGGCGCGCAACTGGTTGGGCGCGCTATACAACAACGCGGGATGGAGTTACTGCGACACGAATCACTTCAAAGACGCTTTGCCGATGTTTGAGAAGGCGCTGGCCTGGCGCAAAGAACAAGGGCAGACGCGCGAGATTAGAATCGCGGAGTGGACCATTGCACGATGCCTGCGCTCGCTAGGACGCACGGAAGAAGCGGTGGCGATTCAAGAACGATTGTGCGAGGAATGGGCGGAAGCAAAAGAAATGAACTGGTCGGCAATCGAATAGAACACGGATGACACTGATCGAAAGAATTCACACAGATCAGTGTCGGCAGGTTAGATACGATCCGTGCCGATCCGCTTTATCCGTGTCATCCGTGATCAATTCTAGGGCCAATACAGCGACACTAGCGCAAACTCACCGGCAACCGATACACGCCTACTTCAGATCGATTCCACCAGTTTCCCGTCACACGCCGGACTTCGAAATCCGTGAACGCGTACTCGAAGTACATCGCGCGCGCGTAGCGCGGCGCTTCTTCCGGAAAAGGATTCTCGGTGAAAAACGCCAATACCTTCGGCTCGCCTTGTAGTAGCCGGAAGAGTAGTCCGTCGAACCATTGGGGCGGACGCCTCGGGCTGAGTGCCGCAAACCACATCTGCCAGTCCAGCCGTGGCTGATGCGGGGCGACAACGCGGGGTCTCGCGTCGAGCGGTCCAGGTTTCCATTTGAAACGGTACGGCATCCACGTTTCACCGTCGTCGCTACCTTGGATTTCGATCTCGGGTCGAACGGTAGTCATGTGGGCGAATAACCCGTACCCGTTGACCAGCGCGAACGGCGTCGTTTCACGGTACACACGGCGCAGCGGGTCGAGAAACGACAATTCCGAATCGACGAGACGCGACATGGGTACGATGCTGAGAATAAGGATGGGAACTGCGAGGGTCACGTGCAACGCGCGCTTGATCCGACCGGCGGGCTTGAGACCTTCCGGAAGCTGCACAAACCGCTCCAACCATTCCGGCATCATCGCACGCCAATGATCGTCATCCAGCAAGAGCAGACATAGCGCGATTGTGAGCCAATTGAAAAAGCAGTAGTTTCCCGTTGCAATGATGAGCAGTTGGAACCCGACCATAATGACGCAGCCGATCGCACGAAATGTTCGGGGTAGAAAAATGAGAAACGGTACAACGAGCTCGATCGCAAACATCCCGACAACAGATGCGCTGTGAAACCAATCCGGTAACTGATGAACGTACCATCCGATCATCGTAGGCAGCGGCTGGGTTTCGTAGTGAACGTTGAGCGCCGTCAATTCGCGCCAGGTCCCGTCGCCGAGCTTCACAACACCGGAAGAGAACATCAGCCGAAACAACAACCACCGCAGCAACCATAACGGCGCCATAGGGACACTATCGTCCTTAGATATGCGCGGAAATAACCGGCTGGGCGCGAGGAAAACCGCGAGGAATGCGGTCTCCAACAACAATATGTCCCATTGAAAACCAAGAAAATCGCGACCGAGATGAAATAAGGACAAATACAGTGCCCAACACGTCAGCAGCGTTACACGAACCAGTACGCCAGCCATCGCGAGCAGCGCAAAAGCAAAACCGAGGAGACAATACTTCGTCAACGCCGAATCCGAAGCGTTCAACCAACCCACCGTCGGAATAAGGCGGAAACGCTCGGCTCCATATTCACCGGCCACCGCGTCGAGATAGGGTTGCACGGGATAGACACCATCACTGCCGATCAACCCCGTGATCTGCACGCCAAGCGACGCAAATGCAATCGCAAATATCGCCGCAAGGACGGTCAGGAATATTCGGCGTGTAATGAAATACGTGCGCTCTGAAACTTCTGATTCGTCCAGCGCCGGTCCAAGCGGATCGTCGAGTACGCTTACATGTGATTCTTCTGCCATCGCAAATCGATTCTGACAGAGCGGAGACAACGCCTCAAGTGAGTGTCCGCCGATAAAGCACTAAGGGAAACGTGGAGCGAACTCCTCCAACTCGATGTGCAGCCCGTTGCAAATATACGAAATGAGGTGATACATCCCAGTGACCATGATGAGTTCAATGATCTGCTCCGAGGACCAACGTGAGGCAAGTTCGGGCCACAGCGCATCGGATATTGTGCTGGTGTCATGGAGCTCGTCCGCGAGCCGGATGAGGATCGATTCGTCCTCCGACCAAACTGCATCGTTAGCGTTACCGTGAACCGTAGCCGCGACTTTGGCCGCCGACCAGCCGAGTTGTTGCGCAAAGAATACGGCGTGGACGCCCCATTCATATTCGCAGCCGCAACGGGCGCATGTTCGGTGCAACACGATCTCGCGGTGATTGGGTTCGAGCGTGCCTTTGTTGAGTAAGCCCGATGCGAGCACTCGCATACGATCGGCCATGTCGCGATTATGCACGAGCGTCCGGAAAATTTTGATGGGGTCCATACCGGGCGGCATGAGTTTTTCGAGGGCTTTCTGCGTGTCCGCGTCATAGGGTGGTTCAGCAGGTGCAATGCGGGGTGTATTCATGAGCTTCTCCTTGGTTTTGGAAAGGGCGAATCGAATCCATGCAGACGTGTTTGAGTCAGCCACGCACGATCGGTATGCTACGGATAATGTAGCAAACTGTACACCGCTACGCAAATAGTAGCAAGAGGAATTCATGCCCGCTCCAAAACCCGGAAAACCTGTCCGTGGCTCGAAAACGGGCCGCCCCATCATGGCCCTGCTCGATCTACTCGGGCGGCGCTGGGTGTTGCGCATTGGCTGGGAACTGCACGATGGGCGAGCCTTATCGTTTCGCGCACTGCAGTTAGCCTGTGGCGGCGTGTCACCGACGGTACTGAATCAACGGCTACGCGATTTGCGCGACGCGGATTTAGTCGAATTGTTGGATGGCGAGGGGTATCGCCTTACGAAGGACGGCGAAGTCTTGCTAGAAATGCTCGCGCCATTAGATCAGTGGGCGAAGCGTTGGGCGCGAAAGACGAAGTGATTTACCAATGCGGTCACCGTTCGAAAACTACGCGAGAAGGCTGTGTGCGGAACCTTTGCGTCAGACGAACTTGCGAAGCGATAGGATAATGCCGAGGTGAATGCCCTCGTGAATGTTGCAGTGCGCAATGGCGTAGGCGACGTTATTTAGAACAACGCCGTCGCCGAGGGTTAAGGGTTCGTAATTCTCCATTTTACCGGCCATGCAATCCTCCACAAGTTTGTCGCGTGTCATTGCGGCGGCTTGGAGGATTTCAGCGGCGGGCGGCGTATCGGTCCAGTCGGCAGGACTTTTTTCGGGCTCGAACCATTTGAGATAACATTCGGGGAGAGGAAATTCATTGCCGGTTGGCGGGTAGAGCATCGATGAGTTATCCGTGATGACGTGACCAATATTCCAGAGGATGTTGTTCTTGAATCGGTCGGGCACCCGTAGGAGCTGCTCTTCACTTAGGCCGGATACCGAGGCCATCAAGTAGCCTCGAATCTCTTTCATCTGGTCGAGCAGCGCTTGATATTTCACAGCGTTTATCCTCGCGGATTTGGATTGAACTGGCGGAGACGGATGGGAATCGAACCCACCGCGCGCCTCTCGACGCGCCACTGGTTTTGAAGACCAGGAGGGCCACCAGGCCCCATTCGTCTCCGAAGCTAACCTCTGTTATTACCTAAGTTATGTTCTTAGCACTTTATCAATTGTTGGCCGTAGACGCTACTTTCTGCGTTTCGGTGTGACGCCAATGTGACATGAACGCGAGAATCAAAACGACTTTCCGAGCGCTTTAGTTGAGTGAAGTGTCGGTTGGACCAGGGGAGCCTAAGAAGCTAAGGGCCTGAACATCGAATCGCTCGATATAGATAGTATGGGCTTATCGGGAAAGATTCTTAGTCGTATCGTGGCGTTCCAGATCGCGCTCACGGAATTGTCGGTAGAGAAATCATGACCTGGACCAGCCTCGGTAGGCATGCCCGATTGAGATAGATTCGGAAGGGATTTTTTCCGCATTATTCGCAACAGCGAAAAATAGAATATCGACCGGCTCTATTGGCCTATCTGCTTCAAAGTAGTGATATATTGACGTATTTGGCGTAACATCATGATTGGACATAGGGTTGTTGAGCACGTACGTCCCTTGAACTAAGTCCGGCAGGTTCTGTTCATAAGACATGTTCGCTAATGTGCGCTGCATGTCCTTTCTTTTCGGCGCACCTTTTCTTACATCGTGCATCAGTGGCTTTCTGTCCAGGGCAATCTGCACAATTGCACCTTCAGTCGGAATTTTCGTTACTGCAAATTCCACCAAAATCGCATAGTTACCCTTTCCGCCCCACGGTTCAATGCGCGATACGCGCACGATCTTGTTTCGTTCATCCTCTGGATCGACAATCGATTCAGACGATGCCCAAACTGCTAAAAGAACACACGCTCCAATAATAATTCCATGGACAAGGTAGTGTAGACGCGCCCTCCATATATCTGAGCGAATTAAAGATCTAGCGCGCGCATTGAGTTTCTTGTCGGAACCGAGCGCCCAATTAGCGCCCACAAGCCCGCCGCACAAGAGCACCCCGCCGAAGGGATCAAGAATGTTTAGAATATCGACCCTGACCGCTGCTAGCCCAGTAACTGTAGCGAGGATTGCAGCAAGAATGACCGTTGTACGAATTTCCATATTGGCAGTATAACTCCCAGCGAATCTGTGGCGGGGGCCTATTTGACATAAGAATCCCCGAACTCATTTTGAGTGGAATCTCGCCTGTGGACGACTGGCCTATAGATCGTCCGGTAAATCCAAGTCTACGGATTCGCCCACCACGTCTGGGAATGCTTCCAGGAACTCTTCGTACCGGCCACTGAGTTTCATCCAACTGTGCAACCTCTCTAAGGCGATACTTTGCGCTATTCGTCTGCTTTCGCTCGCCTTTAAGCCACCGCATTTCCTAGATATACAACTCGAGTGTTTGACACCTTTTATTGTTATTCCGTCCAGTCCAATGGGTTCGGTGACAACAATCTCATAGATCGCTCCCGGTGCCATTGAGAGAGAATTCTTTCGATGCAAAAAATATGATTGCGGCTTTACGTTTCGCCACAACTTCTTCTTAAAGCTATAAATCGGAATACGCGCTTCGTATTGAATGAAAAAGTAACGGGATCGATCAGAAACTCTACGAAACACCATGAAGTTTCTACGATTCAGAACATTCAGTGGAAATGACAGCAACAACGGACCATAACGATTTCCCTGATGGAAATAGTTGAGTCCGGTCCAGCTCCCAGGCGCAGACCATGTGCCATGCTCTGGAAGCTCGAGCGCCCATTCGCTCCGAAGTCCGAGCTCTCCATCTTCCAGGATCTCGCGAAGCTCATCAGCATGACATGCGTGATAGAGACGCATACCGAGCTGCTTTGTCAGAGCGTTCGACCAGCGAAAGTATCCTCTGAAATCTGAATCGTCAAAAGGTCGTTTATAGTCCGGTTCCAAATGTCATCATCCCGTGCGGAGCCCTTGAATCTAGAATCCATACTTCTCTTTGCGTAGTCGAAAGGCTTCTTCTCCACCTTCCATTACAGTAGCTATTTCGCGATTGATCGTCGGCACGTCGATAGCACCCTGACACTTGATCCTGCCTCCGGAATGATCACCGTCACTTCTGTAATCGCAAACAGCGACCATATCTGCATCTCCATTCACAACTATATTCGCATTGTGGCTGGAGACAATAATCTGCCGACGCTGCTTTGCCTTCCAGATCTCACTAACGATCTCCAGCATAACCTGGTTATCCAGATCTTCTTCTGGCTGGTCGATGATAAGCGGTGGCCCCTCACGATTTAGCAGAACTCGCAACAATGCTGTCGCCTGTTGGCCAGCGGACGCGTCCGAGAATGAGATGTAGTCCGTTTCAGTTTGCTGATACTCAAAGACTGGAATGTCGGAAAGCTCCGTTAACGACAATGCGAGCCAGTTCTCTTCGGTGAGCTTTCTCGCGATTTGCTCCAGTTCAGTGAAACGAAAAACCTCGGACAAAATCGGCACGTCTTGCAACTCAAAGGTCTCTTGTTCGTTCTGGACCGAAATGACTAGAGTTTCGAGTTCCTTCAGTATCTTCATCCATTCAAGAACGGGTTTATCCGACGCGGAGATGTGATCAAACAAATCCTCAACTTTCCTGCCTCTGATTCCAGTTCCTACAAGCAGACCCTTAAGGTTCTCTACTGCCTTCATAACTCCTGCGCCTTTCCTTAACGTAGCCCGAATTGATCCGGACGACAGTTCGGTTAGTTCGGCGCATTTCTCCTCCATCAAATTCGCACGGTCGCTATAGATCTGAGTCCACTCTTGACGCGCCGCATCGTATGAATCTTCCGGATCTCCCATTCTCCTGAAAGCGTTTTCTCTCTCGTCCAAGTCAGCTTGAATCGTCTTCAATCGTATTTCTGTCGCTTCGATCTGCTTAAGTTTCGTCTCGTGCTCCGTCGATCGCTGTTTCACAGCTTCATATTGGACGGCATGTTCGTTATGACGGGAAGTCAGCTCTTCGCCTTTATTAAAGAGGTTTGAGTCGGCCCCACGGGCATTTTCGAGCATTGAACTGGCACCCGCTATTCCTGTCGCCACATCTCCAATAAGTTTGACCGCGAGGTCCTGTATTTCTAAGACTAGTCGTCGATTGGGCAATTCCTCGGGGTTAGGTATTTCTGTAGGAAAAATCGAAAGTTGTCGAGAAATTTCGGTTAACGAGTCACGTGCATCATCCAATTCTCGTACCCATTTTCCGACATAAAATTGCTCTCGCTGTACGTGGTCGTGGATACTCATGACGGATTGATCATCGTCAGATAAGCCTGTCAACTCCTCCCTTAACGCGGCAATCTGTTTCTTAAGAGATTCATGTC
>JAJDAB010000390.1 GCA_029262095.1 Candidatus Hydrogenedentota bacterium | reverse complement strand
CGAAGAACACGAAGATTTTGGTAGAAACACCGCGTCGCGTCGGAGTCGGGCGTACCCGTAGCACCTATTCTTTCTTTGCGCCTTAGCATGAGCTATAGCGCATTCAATCTAAGTGTAGTCCCTCAACGATGCAGGCAACATCCCCCTTGATTCCCCTTAGAAGGGGGACTAAGGGGGATGTTCATTGAAGCAGCCGACTACGATTAGAATGAAAGTGGTCTAGTAAACCTTATTCCAGCAATCGGTTACTCGCAGGACTATTGCGATTCCGCCGTCGCTCGATCCCAAATAAGCCGCTATCAGGTCCGATTCAATTCCAATCGCTTCGCGTACGTCGTTGAGCGTTTGGTCCATGAGGGCGCGAAATCGACGGGTGTACAGTCCGAGATGTAACCAAGCTTGGTGGCATCGCGGAAGATGCGGATGGCGTCTTCGTCGAATTGGTACACCTTTGGGTAGACGAATTTGCTGATGAGTGTGTAGAGAACTTCTTCAGTGGTGGTCACTCGGTTGGTGTTGCCCATCGTGAAGCCGATGGTGAATGCCTCGTCATTCATTAACAGACCGCGCCCAAGAATAATGTGGATGAGGTCGTGCGTGCGCAAGTCGACGCGACCATGAAAGAGGTCTCCACCCGGCAGGTCGAATTCTCGATTCTCGACCAGTTGCACCATGAGTGGTATCTCGGCTTGTTTCGCGCCAAGCGCGTGCAGATTTGCGAGCGCTTCCGCGAGGATCACATCCCCGCGTGACAAGGGAATGTGCCAGTCGCGCCAGCTCTTGGTAGTTGGCAAGGCCATCTACTCACCCCGTTGAATGGGAGAAGTATGGGCCTGCCGCCTCGATTCGACGCCCGCGCTAGTCGCCAAACGTTTGCGGAAAACTCTGCAGAACGAATGGATGTGCTTTATCGATACGGTCGTCGAACTGACCGACGACGCGACCGTCTTTGACCTTGAGGCCGAGTTTTTCCTCGGTCAGTATCACGTGCGACCACGTCGTTAACATTTCGTTTTCGGTCCACGGGCCGTAGGTGACCTTGGACGCAGGGTCTGGGTTCAGCGGATTGCTCTCCGAATTGTCCCATTTAGCGTCAATGCGGTAGGTCGTGCCCTTCGGCATTTCGATGGGCTTCGCCAATTCGTAATTCACCTGCCAATTGAAGTCATATCGAGGCACATCCGCAATCAACTTTTCCGTTCCATCCGGCAAGATCGCGCTCGCAGTGTAGCCGCTACCCCGCAAATGCATGTGCGCGCCACTGGAAAACAACGTGAGCGGAAACATCAGTTTCACTTCCGCGCGTTTGGTGTAGTTTGCGTCGTGCGCCGCGATTTCGATGTCGTTGTTATCCGTGCCGATGGTGCGCAGGATTCTGTCGACCCGGCCTTGGGCGAATTTGACGCCAAACATCACGTGGTCCGTCAACGGTTCCTCTTGCCCAACATAATGCACTTGGATTTGGATCGTGTTGCCCTTGGGCAGAATCACCGCAGATCCTTCGGGATAACCGAATGGGCGTGCGCCGGGTAAGTAACTCCCGATGTAATCGCCGCCGGTCTGCACCGCGCCACCAATACCAACATGCTCCAGCTTCTTCGGCGAACGAATCAGGTTCGCGTGGTGGACCGCTTCGCGGGCAGTGTGCCGAATTTCCCACTCGGTGATGTACATATCTTCTTCTAGCGTCGGGCCGAGATGAATGCTCTGGTACTTGATCTTTTGTTCAAGCGGCACAATGTCGAAATCGCGCGTGCTGTGGAAAATGAAATCCGGTTCACCCATTGCCCAGGTGTCATTGAACTCAGGCGGTTCCGGCGTTTTGCTGGGGTCACCTTGTTTTGCACCTTGATCTACCCAAGCGATCAGCGTGTCGATTTCGTCCTGCGAAAGGCTGCGGTCATTGGCAAATTCCGTCTTCTCGGAATCTGCGTGCCACGGCGGCATCGTCCGGGCATGTACTGCCTTCTTGATCGATTTACCCCACGCGCGCGCAGTCTTGTAATCCATCAGGGAAAATGGCGCGATTTCACCCGGCCGGTGACAAGTCGCGCAGTGTTCGTGCACAATCGGCGCGACGTGTTCGGTGTAGGTAATCGCTTCCTTCGCCGCGAACGCGGGGAGGGTCAGCACGCTGGCCAAAACTGCTGTGAATAGGTGTCTCATTCGATGAATGCCTCGTGGTTGCTAGTTCAGCCTCATTTACCTAATCGGATTATCCTATCATGCCCGGCCTCGCAATAGCTCAATTCTGAGGTTTAGCCGCCACCGGCAATTTGACCATGCCCGCTTGGGCGAACCAGTCGAACGTATCCCGCAACGTTTCCTCAATTGGTCTGGCTTGATAGCCGAGTTCCTGAACCGCTTTTTCGTGGGACACTTCGCGGTAATTGATGATACTGTCGACCGTGAATCGGGTAACGACCGCTATCTCTCCATTCCGTTGTGGCTTCAATCGCAAGACTGCCGCGAGTGCACGCATGAACCAAATCGGGATCGTGAACTTCGGCGGCTTGCAGCCCACCACTTTGGCCAGAATGTGACAGAGTTCGGTCATCTCGTAGTACCGCCCACCGAGTAGGTAGTTCTCCCCGGTGCGCCCCTTTTCCATCGCGGCGACCATGCCATCCACGACATCGCGTGCATCAACGAAATCAAAACCGCCATTGGGCATCGCCGGGACTTTGCCGCGCACGAAGTCGACCAAGCCGCCTGATGTCGACGCGAGTCCATAATCATACGGACCGATGACGGCGGTCGGGTGAACGATGACCGCGTTCAACCCTCGTGCGACTGCTTCCAGCACGACGGTATGCCCCTGCGCCTTGGAACGGTCATATGGGAATGCTTCGTCGTGGAGAGACAACGGCCTGTTTTCATCGACGATGCTGCGATCATCGTTCGGTCGCAGTGCGTGAATGCTGCTGCAATGGAGCAAGCGCTCAACGCCCAGTTCCATGCAAGCCTTCGTGACGTTGCGCGGTCCATTGACGTTGATGTCCTCGGCCAACGCATCGATACGATCGGCGGACGTAATAACGGCTGCGAGGTGGTAGACCTGATTGCAACCCTTTAGCGTATCGCGCAACGCCTCGTAATCGCGCACGTCGCACTCGACTTGCTCAATGTCGAGCCCGTCGAGGGCGCGCGTATCGCCATAGACCAACGCACGAATCTCATGACCGTCTTCGAGTAGCCGTCGCACCAAATTCGCCCCGACCATCCCGGCCGCACCTGTCACGCCGATTCGCATTCGTAATCCTTCATTTAATTTTGCTGCGCAGCTTGCCATGATATCCCGCATGACAAAGCGAGGCCACATTCGATTGGGCGCGTGCAGTTGGACTGCGAAAGGGTGGGCGGGGACGTTCTATCCCAGCGGGACGGATCGGTCCGAATATATCGCGGAATATGCGAAGGTCTACGACGCGGTCGAAATCGACTCGACGTTCTACGGGACGCCGCGTCTGTCGACCTTGGAGGGCTGGTACGACAAGACGCCGGACGGCTTCCTCTTCGCGGCGAAAGCGCCTCAGGCCATCACGCACGAAAAGTTTATGGAGAATTGTGAACGGGAACTCGCGGAGTATTTGGACGCGATGTCCCTGCTCAAAGAGAAGCTGGGCCCCATCCTCTTTCAATTCCCGTATTACTCGAAGAAGAAGGGCGTCACGTTCGATGACTTCATGGAGCGGTTGACGCCGTTCCTGAAGATTTTACCCCAGGACGGATTCCGGTTCGCGTTGGAAGTGCGGAACAAAGCGTGGTTGAAACCGGCCCTGTTTTCTGCGTTATCGGATCACGGCGTCGCGACGACGTTGATCGATCATCCCTGGATGGCGCCGCCAAACGATCTAGCGAATCGCGATGGTGTAATTACCTCAGACTTCATATACATCCGGTGGCTCGGTGACCGGTACGCGATCGAAAAGATCACGAAGACGTTCAACGAACGCGTCGTCGATCGTGATGACGACCTCAAGAAATGGATCGCACCGATCAACAGTCTGCTCGAGGGACAAGTCGACGTCTTCGGGTTCGTGAACAATCACTACAGCGGCTACGCGCCTGAAGATATCGACTCACTCGCGGAAGATCTGAATGGTGTAAACATCCCCCTTGATCCCCCTTCGAAGGGGGACTAAGGGGGATGTTTACGGTGCACCATTCCGAGCGAAGCGACAACTTTGACCTAGCCCGTGATGGCTCCCGAAGTTCAATGGCGTCGCCTCGACCACGCTTCACATCATTGGACGGATTGGCCTAAGGCACCGTAACCCATGCTTCCGGTTTAGCGTCGCCACCGAGTTTCTTGCCGAGCGAAGTGCCTTTGATCTTTTCGAACCGGTCGCCTTTGGGTGGAAGTTGAACGAGTTCACCGGTCTTGGCGCGTTCGATTCGTTCGTCGGCATAAATGCCTTCCACGACCGTCAGCGTGATACTTGGATTCGACTTGCGATTTTCGTCTGCGATGGCTCCGTAGAGCGCTTTGCGGTCTTCGTTCTCAGCCGCTACGATTTTCTGCGCGGCATTCTTAGCGTCGGCGTCTGCCATAGCTGCGGCGTCGTCTTGTAGGCGCAGATAGCCGCGATTGTCTTCGCCGGTGCTTTTGTCGGCTTTGAGTTTATTCACTTCCGGCAGGCGCGCGCGCATCGAAATGGCTTTTTCTTTTACCACCGGTGATGTGGTCTTAAGCGATTGAGCGTGCGCGGTGCGAATCGGTTTGATCGCGTCCACGAAGCGTTCCCAATTGGAGGGCCGCTGCATGGCCTCCGGCTCTTCGCCTTCAATGAAATCGAGCAGGTCATCGGCCTGTTCCTCGATATGGCGTATCTCGACGCGGATGTCCGCTTCGATCTTGCTTGGGATAACAACACAGCCAATCGCGACGACTGCAACAGCGGATAAGACGAGGGTACGATGAAACATGATTTGATTCCTCTCCAGACGGAGCTTCTATTGATTCTCTGATTCTACCGCGCCGGCACTGATGTTTTCGACCGACGATAGTTCGGACTCCATCGCAGCGTAAATGGCTTCGAGATCGATGGCCCATTCGATATTGAAATCGAGGGTTTCGCTTTTCAGCGAGATCGGCCCCGTAAGCCGATCTTGTTCGCCTTCGGCCTGTTGGAGGAGCAAATCGATCCGCGCAGAATCGAATGGCCGTTGCGGTTCGTCTCCAACCATCTTCTTGTTAATCCTCTTGGCAATCCAACGCATGCCCCACTGATCCGGCAGCGCGCGCGAGGTCAATAAGGTCTCAACAGTTTCACGGTCGAGCGAGAAGCCCTCGGTCGATGTCATCCCGAATCGTGCCCCCGATAGACTATCGGTGCTCCAACGTACATACAATTCTCCGTCCGCCATCCCGGTCAGGCGGAATTCGCCCGGCTCAAATTCTTTCGTAAACCGGTCGAGATCAAGACGAGTGATGCCCGCATTTAATTCACTGTTGTACGTTCCAGTGAGTAATTCAATCTCGCCGTTGGCGGTGACATCGCCGCTGTAGAGCTTTGCCGCAACATCTTTGAGTGCAAGACGGTCGTCGTTAAATGCGTATCCGCCAGCGATTTCGGTGAGTATCGCCCCGGCAGATGTCGCCGTGCCTGTGCTGAAGGTGCCTTCGCCATGGTACTGACCGTCGTATGATACTCCGCCCATCAAGCGCGCGTTGGTCGCGGCCGCCATACCGTTGGGCATTTCCAGCGCGGCAACGTTCGCATCGACCGTGAGGTCAAACTGCGGGTTACCGTCTATCAGCCGCACTTCGCCGTCGGCCGTCATTGCGCCATCGACATACTGTATCGCGCCCAGTGCAACCAAGACTGTCATATCGCTCTCGATGTTCACCTCGCCAATCACACCGAACGGCGAGGATTCTATGGTCGCACGGGGTAGTTTCACTTGCGTATGCTCGCCCCAAGCGACGTTTCCTATTGTAAGTGTCGTGGCAATCGCTTCGGGAGCACGAGACAGGTTGCCTTCAACCGTAATGGGGCCTGCGTAGAGATCTTCGAGCCCCCTAATCTTCGGGTCATTCCAAACGACGCGCACTGGGGCCTGCCAACGGTCTCGCTGGTGCGTGATCGACAGCGTGGCCTGAACGTCACCACCCCAACCTTCAACGCCAATCGCTTTTCCGTGCGTATCCAGGTCCAACTTCGCCTCGGCGGTTGTTGTGAATTGCCATGGATCTTGCGTCCAATCCCACCGGTCCATTGACATAATTGTCTCGCCATTCAGCGAAACCTGCGTCGCTCCACCTTGAATCGATTGAAAGTCCGGGTCCGATTCGAACGCAATCGCAAGTTCGATCGGGCCGTCGGGTTGCAGCGACCACTCCTCGGAGCGCACGCCGTCGAGCCGCGCTTCGGCCTTGCCCTGGGCGGTATCAGCATCGTGCACCACACTTGCGCGACCGGACGCCACACCAACGATATCCCCTTCAAATCCGATCAGCCGAGCAAGGCGACCGACATCGAACGATGCTAAATCCACCGCTCCGTCCCAGACGTCGCCGGAAGCATTAAACGTTAGATTTGCAGTACCGCCCGACGTTACGTCGGCGACAACGTGCAACGGAGCGTTCGGTGTATGGGTAGCACCGGCGATCGTCGCGGTAAGCGTCAGATTTTCCTTGCCGCGCGAGAGCGTTACATCGCCATTGCCGGTTGTGCCATCGTAGGCGATTGTGCCATTGAGCACACCGGAGTCGGTGCCGACGGGAACATCGCCAAGCGCCAACTTGAGCCATCGCCCTACATTTACATCGTCGAACGTCATCGTACTTGCGAAGGATTCGTCGGCCTTGCGTGCAACGTCGAACGCCGCTCGTTCCCCCGCAATGACGATTCCGCCCTTCACTGTAGCAGACGTGAGCGTGTTCTCGCCCCAAACGCCATTTCCGGCAGACTCGATCCGGAATCCACTTTCCTTCGTGTCCTGCGGGAGCGCGGCATCGCCGAAGACGGAGAAGTCGAATACCAACGATTCGTCCTGGGATTGTTCAATCCATTCATTTAGGTTTGGCGCGCTCGCGGCAAACGTTAGGCTCAAGGTCCGGTATTCGGGAATCGCCGAGAGTCGGTCACGGTATGTAGGCGGGACTGCTGACTCGATCATCTCCGGTGTCCACGCGTCAACGGATGCAACGGCGCTTCCCAGTTCTGGATTGAATTGGGCACTGATCAGTTGGCCGTCGTTGAGCGTGACGGCCAATTCAACGTCATTCGAATCGGCGCGGTCAACTGCGAGTTGTAGATCACCGTTGTACAACGGTTGATCCGAATTACCTAGGCGAAGACCGGTGATCGCACAGGGGATTTCCCATCGATGGCCCGTACCTTCATCTACACGAAAACCGGATGCATCAATATGCGCAAACGCAATTGGCAGCGCGGCGTCATCGAACCGAGTGCCATCAAGTTTCAACGTGCTGAATTCAACGTGATGGTGCGACGCCGATTCGGTCACGGCGGACGAAGCCATGCCCGCGACCGCGATCAAACCTGGCAAATTCACGTCAACTATATCTAATTGAGACTCTGAGTCATCTCCATCGAAAACGATTTCGACATATCCATCAACATCCTCTATTGCATTTGCAGCGTTTCCTGTCCATGTTCGCGTGCGGATGCCATCGCCCGCGAGTGTGGCGTGGGTCACGCGGTCGCCGTCGAGTTCCGCGTTTGCGCTCAGTCCGACTACCGAAAGACCGACCAGTGGAAACGGCTTACCCTCGAAAGACCCTGTCGGTTTACCCGCTGCGGAAATCGCGATGTTTTCGACGCGGACGGATTTCGGGATGACCGACGCGGGCAACGGTTCGCTGTCGTCTTCGGCAAGTAGCGCCTGAATGAATGCGAAATTGGGTTTATCAGGATCTGTGGCATCCGCGAGTACGGTCATACCTTCTACAACGACCTCTCTAATCCAGCGGCCATCTTTTGGAAAGAGATCGTAGTCAATCGAAAGGCCATTGATTTGGATGACGGGCGGACCTTCTTCCTCGATTGTGGAGAAGAGCGTCAACGAATCAATGTGTAACGCGCCGATTGCGGAACCGTATTCGAACTGCACGCCGGTACCGATGAAGTGCTCGAAGGCCCAATCCCCGATACGCTCCTGCGGCACTTCGCTCAGCCAGACCACGATGATCACAGCGAATGCACCACCGATAGCAAGCCATCGATCGCGGCGACGGGATTTGCGCACCGGCTTTTCCGGAAGATCACCGATGGCGTTCATCCCGCGTTGCTACGGCGAGCCGGAATCGTCAACAACGGAGACCTGCAATTGCCCGATAATCGGGACCAGACGGATTTGCTCAAAAAGATCGCCTTCCGCCAACTTGATGTGGGTAACGTCCGCGAAGGGTTGATTGAACGTCGGGTCCACGTCGACCCATTTTCCGACCCACACTTTCGCCCACTGATGAAAATAGAAACCAGCGGGCGGACCATCGACATATACAAGACCGGCGACCTCACGTGCGGGCAGTCCCGCGGCGCGCGCAAGACCGATGAACAGCATGCTGTGTTCCGTACAATCGCCCGCCAAGCTGTCCAAAACTTCCAGCGAATTCGTTAACCGTGCGGAGAACGAAGTGCGCACATTCTCGTACACCCATTTACACAGCAATTCCGAGGCTTTCCGCGCGTCGGTTTCCGATCCGATAATCTCTTGGGCTTTCGCAATGAGGCGCGGATTGTCTGATTGCACGAATGTTGTGGCTTTCAACCATTCCTGCATGGATACATCCGCGACGGGAAGTGCAGGTACGGACACCTCGTCCATCGAGATGCGCTTTGCTCGAAACGTATAGTGCGATCCCTCGGAGGCAATGAACTGCCGTTCATCATTGAAGAGATGACTCGAAGTGAGCGGTCCTGACAGTTTTAGCTCCAATGACTCCCGTGTTCGAGGCTCGTCGATCAGTTCGTCAACCAGTGCTGCATTGGAAATAATGACATCGTTATTGTAATCGACGTCCTGCGCTACTTCTTTGGGTTCAAGGCGCATCGTGATCGTTCCTGCGTATATGTCTTCCAGAACGGTACCGTCAACCGTAACGTAGGCGGTCGATTCGATTCCGATCGGCTCAGCCGTCGTTTGAATTACGAACACTTTGGTCGGAACGCTATCCAGCATGCGCTCTTCAACGCCTATAACTGAACTCGTATGCTTCAATTGCATCTGGTTCATCGGGTCAAACATTTCGTATTCAGCGGTGTCTCCAATGGCCGCGTCCGCATGCGCCAAGTTGGTTTGGCTCAAGACTTCTTCAAGCGTTTCGTGTGGGTTCGGAATGAGACGTTCCGATTTCGATCCGCCGACCAGCGACGTGTACTTGAGTTGATCACCCACCGATTCCACATTGAACTCGAGTTTGCCGGATTGATCGATGACTTGCGTGTGCGCCGTTGTGAGTTCACCGTCAGGTCCGTACACCCGTGACGCGCGTAGCTGCATGTTCTGGTCATTGCCCGACATCTTAATGCGGAACTGCACTTCTTCAGACATGGTAAGCGAGCCGTCTTTCGCAAGCGATACGGACTCCTTTGCGAATCCGGCTTTCTGGCCATTGAAATATAAGCCGTACCAATCCTCGCCAACGAGCGATTCGAGGTCGACTGCTGCCGCAGCCAGCGACAAGGTGACGCAAAAAACGAGGGCAATACTGCGCATGAGAATACTCCGGTGAATGAAAAGTCTAACCGATGCCTTCACCCGTTCGCACCTATACC
>JAJDAB010000389.1 GCA_029262095.1 Candidatus Hydrogenedentota bacterium | reverse complement strand
GTTGTACATCTTGGCGGCCCGTTCGTGTCGAAACGGTTGTTGCAACAGCTTGAATCCGTCCGTCCCCCCAACTACGTACGAGTGATCGGACATGAACGGCGGGATGACCCCACGCACTTGTGCACATTTCGAATTCTGACGTCTCTTGTCACAATGGCCGACCAGATGTCGTCGAGCACGACTATTGGCGAGATGCGAACGCGCAATCGAGACGACGAAACCCGCCCGGATAAGCCCTGGTGGGATCAACACCAGGAACCAATCTCACGAATGACAGCCTACAGTTACGGCGACTCCTGGCCACTTAGCGGGGAAGAAATCTCAGAGCCGATTCTACTGTATTGTTTACACGCACTGAACGAAAAAGGCAAGGCGCTGTTTTACGGCAATAGCATGCCGGTTCGCGATGCGGACGTATTCCTGCCTCGGATTGGGGAAAGCAAAGGCTCAATCGTCGTCAATCGAGGTGCTAGTGGAATCGACGGCAACATCGCAACGGCTGTCGGATTTACCAACAGCTCCGGCGAACGGATGACGATTGTCATCGGGGACGTAGCCGCGCTTCACGACCTGAATTCGCTCGCAATGTTACGCGAATGCGATCCGCCAGTGACCCTCGTTGTACTCAATAATGACGGCGGCGGTATTTTCCATTTCTTGCCGATCAACGAAAACAAGGAACTGTTCGAAGAATACTTCGGTACGCCGCACGGATTGTCGCTAAAACATGCCGCCAAAATGTTCGGCCTTAACTATTTTGAACCGACAGAAATGACCAAATTCATCGGAGCGTGCGGCACCGCAGAAAAAAGCTCCAAATCGTCCATCATCGAAGTCCGAACCGATCGCCACGAGAATCACCGGCTGCATCAAGAAATCATCGCAGCGGTGCGAAAAGCACTCGACGAAGACGAGACATAGTAACTGGGAGCGCGTCCCTCCCTTTTCGACAGGATTACAGGATAAACGAGATGTATAAATACACAAGAACTCAATCCTGTTCATCCTGTAATCCTGTCAAAAGAAAAACAGTCAACACATGAATCAACTCCACTACAAACGCACCGGCGATCCATCCAACCCAACTCTAATCTTCATTCACGGGTTCATGGGCGACCACCGCGACTGGGATCCGATTACCAGCGCAATATCCGATACCCATGACTGTGTCGCCGTCGACCTTCCAGGCCACGGCCAATCCGTTGGCGAAGGCGAGGCCTACGACTTCGCTTCCGCCGCAACGTCGCTCATCGATATCGCCGACACCGTCAACGCCGATTCGTTTTCCGTGGTCGGCTATTCCTTGGGCGGACGCCTCGCGCTCTATTTCGCGACCATGTTCGCCATGCGCATCGATGCACTTGTCCTCGAATCAGCATCACCGGGCTTGCGCAACCTAGCCGAACGCGCGGCACGCCGCAAACACGATGAAGCGTTGGCCTGTCACCTAGAATCTCAGCCGCTCGAACAGTTTATCGACGCCTGGTACGCCCAACCCATGTTCGCGACCATGCACAAACACGAAGACCGATTTTCGGCATTACGCCAACGCCGCATCGAACAGGACCCCAAAGAACTCACCAAAAACCTCGTCGCCATGGGCACCGGCGCGCAACCACCGGTCTGGGACGACCTCGCCGATCATCACATCCCCACGCTCCTCATCGTCGGCGAACACGACACAAAATTCCGAGGCATCGCCAACGAAATGGCAACACTGTCATTCGCAATGAAAATCGAAACCGTTCAGAGCTCCGGTCACAACGTTCACTTCGAGAACCCCGAACGTTATACTGTTCGCTTAAACGAATTTTTCCAACAACAAATCTAAATTGTCATCTCGAGCGAAGCCGAGGAATCTTTTCCACAACGGGCGATCTACTCGCGCACCCAGTTGGATTCCTCACATGCGTTCGGCATGACAGAGTAATCAGGAGCCAGACCATGTCCGCAATTGAATGGGCCGCAAGCGGCGACTATCAAGAAATCCGTTATCACAAAGCCGAAAGCATAGCGAAGATCACGATCAACCGACCGCACCGGCGCAACGCGTTCACGCCGCTAACCGTCGATGAAATACGTGACGCCGTGCAAGACGCGCGTATGGACACGGAAATCGGCGCAATTATACTCACCGGCGAAGGCGATCTCGCATTTTGTTCCGGCGGCGACCAGGGCATCCGCGGCGACGCGGGCTACCAAGGTTCGGATGGGCCGCCCCGCTTGAATGTCCTGGACCTACAAAACGAAATTCGACGCTGTCCCAAACCCGTCATCGCGATGGTCGCCGGGTACGCGATCGGCGGCGGTCATATTCTGCACCTGGTCTGCGACCTCACCATCGCAGCGGACAACGCCATCTTCGGCCAGACCGGCCCCAAGGTCGGTTCGTTCGACGGCGGATACGGTTCCAGCCATCTCGCGCGAATCGTCGGCCAGAAAAAGGCGCGGGAGATCTGGTTCCTCTGCCGCCAATACAACGCCGAACAAGCGCTCGACATGGGCCTCATCAACACCGTCGTTCCGCTCGACCGGCTCGAACATGAAACCGTCGAATGGTGCCGCGAAATCCTGCAACATTCGCCCATCGCGTTGCGATGCCTCAAAGCCGCACTCAACGCGGACGAAGACGGCCAAGCAGGCCTCCAAGAACTCGCCGGCCACGCTACAATGCTTTTCTACATGTCGGAAGAAGGACAGGAAGGCCGAAACGCCTACAACGAAAAACGAAAACCAGACTTCGGAAAATTCCCGAAACTACCGTAAGTAATAAAGAAGAATGGATACTTCAGGGAGTTTTGTGCACGTTCGAAACAGCGAGATAGGTAGCCAAAAAAGATCCCCTCTCCCGAGGAGAGGGGATCTTTTTTGGCTAACCTTTTGCCTACTCGACTCTTCGTCATTGCGAGAAGCGAAGCGACGCGGCAATCTATGTTGCCGATACCACGCGCGTGGCTTGTCTAGTTTCGCGACAGGATTGTTCGCCTTCGAAGTGGATAGGGAGTTGTTGTAGTCCAGCGACTCGACGTGAATTCGTTAGCACTGAAGCCCGGGCGAAATTCGTTGGCTCAGTAGTTCGAGCCAGCGTAGACCGTCTTCACTCAATTGATCCGCTGCGATATCCTGAGCCTCTCGCCATGCGACGTCTGCGCGTTCCAGCAATTGCAATCCGTCCTCGGTCACTTCGGATGGTTTTGAACGCGCGTCGCTGCCATCAACGACCTTAAGCAAGTTTTTCTTGCGCATTCGGTCGACGTTTCGGCTGATGGTGGACGTGTCGAGATGCAACGAGCGGCACATGTCCGCCGCACGGGCGACGCCGGACTCGGCGGTCATATGAAGGATGTTCATTTGACTTGCTGTGAGTCCGAACGGGCGAAGCGCATCATCGTAAATGTTGTTGATGACGCGATCGATCATGCGCACACGCGAGGCGATGCATTCGCACCGGGCGCAGGGGTAAGCGTTGGGTTCGCAGTCAGCCATCGAATTGACCAATATTGATGCACTCCTCCCCCGATGGATGGGGGAGGAGTGATCTTGTTTTTGCAATCATCGGAATCGCTTACGCGTTGGCGTTAGCCGGTAAGTACGGCCCGAATTCCTTCAAGAGTTCCGTTTTCGATATCGCACCGGATACGCGGTGGACTTCTTCGCCGCCGTCGAATAGGACCAAGGTCGGTAT
>JAJDAB010000388.1 GCA_029262095.1 Candidatus Hydrogenedentota bacterium | reverse complement strand
GGCGCGCGGTTGCAATACGGCATTGCCGTAGCACTTTGCTTCGGCATTGGAGTTGCTTTCAACTGGTTGCTCGCTGGACAAAGCTTGGGCCGGTTCGACTTGACCGAAGAAAAAATCTACACGATGTCGGACGCTTCAGCGGAAGTGCTCTCGAAACTCGACGACACGGTAAACGTGAAGGTCTACATCACACCCAAAGCTAAAATGCCGACGGGAATGAAAGACCTCGAACAAGATATTTTGGACAAGCTGGAAGAATTGCGATTGGCGAGTGGCGGCAAGGTGGAGTTTACGGCCGTCCATCTCGAAGCGGCAAACGTGATTGGCTCCGAAATATCCATGCCGGGCGAAGAAGAAGAGCCCGAGGACGAAAGCGACGTTATCGAGGAACGCATGTTGGACAAGGGCGTCGCGCCATTCGGCGTTCAAGCGATTGTCGACGAGCAAGTAACGCAAACGTTGGTCTATTCGGCAATCGGAATCGCGTTCAAAGACAAGAAAGAGGAAATTCTTCCCCGCATTGATCCAAATCAATTGCAGGACTTGGAGTACAACCTGGTCAACACGATCTACAAGTTGTCGCGCGAGGAACGACCGAAAGTCGCGCTGGTGGCACCGAAGGAGGCGATCGTCATTCCGCCGGAAATGCGCCAAATCTATCAGCAGATGGGGCAGCAGATTCCGACGAGCGACGATCCCTACATTTATTTGCAACAAGTACTGGAATTCGAAAAATATGAAGTGAGCCGGGTAGAGCTCACGCAAGCGAGCCCGCTGCCTGAAGATTTCGACACCCTGGTGGTGGTGAACCCCAGGGAATTGAATGCACGGCAAAAATGGGAAATCAACCGAGCACTGAATAGCGGCAAGTCGGTCGTACTCGCCGTTCAGAATTACGAATGGAATTACGCCGCCGAACGCGGTGGTTCTGTCAACTTGTCCAAGCGCGAACAGAATCCACTCGTAAATGACTTGTTGTCGAATTATGGGTTGGGCGTTGAAGGCTCAATCTTGATGGACGCGAATAGCGTGCCCCTGACGATTCAATCCGGGGGTGGTAGCTTGATGGACATGCTATCCGGAGGGATGACGATCAACCTGCCGATGCACATGCTCATCAACCAATCGTCGATGTCCGCTGACACGCCCATTACCTCGCGGCTGGGTTCCGTTTTCTATTTGTGGGGTGCACCGTTATCGCTTGATGACGAGGAGATGGCGAAGTATGGGCTTAGCGCAGAGGTCTTGATGTCTACTTCGGAGAACGCCTGGAAAGCGCCTGGCGCAATCCCGCCAACGGCTGCGACATTCGATGAGCCCGCTACCGGTCGGCAGTCCTACCCGATCATGGCGAAGGTCTCGGGGCAGTTCCCAGATGTGTACAAGGACGAACCGCGACCGGAATGGCCGCCACAGCCTCCGCCGCAACCGGGCATGCCGCCGACACCTCCTCCGCCGCCAGATGCGGAAGTGACGCCGGTCGCTGCCGCACCGGGCCAACTCATCCTGTTGGGTGGCGCGTTGATGTTCAATAAGAATTTCTTGCAGGGCGGCAACCTGGACTTGTTCCTGAACTGCGTCGACACGCTGACGTTGGGCGACGAGTTGGTTAGCATTCGCGGCAAGAAGCCGATTGACCGCACCATCGACCGGCCCTCGGACGGGCAGCGCACGTTCTGGCGACTGGCCAACTATGGTTTGGCCAGTATTCTGATCGCGGCGGTCGGTGTAACTTCTACGCTGATGCGGAAGCGGTCGCGCAACGCATATACGATGGAACACTCTCGCGACGAATAACACAGCACTCTCGATCGCCTAAACAAACTGACAACTATTCATAGAGGCAAACGCAATGAGCTCAAAGCAACTAACGATTCTCGCGACCATATTGCTCGTATTGGCCGGATTGGTGTACTTCAAGAATTCGGGCAATGCACCGCCGTCGATTGAAGATGAAGTGGAATTGGTGACGCTACTCCCGGATGGAATCGGCAAGGCGGATATCACCAAGTTGAAACTGAGCAACGGCGGCGCGCCGGATGATGTTGTCGAATTGACGCGCGATTCGGATGACCCCGACGTGTGGAGAATTACGAGTCTGTTCGATGCGCCGGCGAAGACGGATACGATTGAAACCTACGTTGGTAAAATAGTCGGCCTAAAAGGCGAACCGCGATCGCGCAATCAGGACGATGCAGGTCTCGCGAATTACAATCTTACACCGGAAAAGGCATTTCATGTCGCGGGATTTAAGCAGGGTGATACCGAGCCCGCGTTCAATATCTTAGTGGGTAAATCGCCGGATGCTTCACAGGTGTTTATGCGGCCCGAAGGCGGGAAGGATGTTTTGGTTTTCGACGTCGATCTTCGTCAGGAAGCCGGCGTCTTCGCCGATGGCGATCCGTCAGCCGCGCCTGAACACGGCCACTGGTTGGACAAGTCGATCGCGGCAATCGAGATGGAATCCATTGATTCACTTCGGCTAGAGACATCGGAAAAAAACATTGTGTTTGAAAAAGTGGAAAAAGCGGTGGAGCCGGAAGCGCCAGACGAAGGTGAGCCGGAAGACGATCCGACAGAATCACCCGAGCCGGCAGTCGAATACGAATGGCAATTGAAGGACGGCGGTCCCGGCGGGAAATTCAAACAAGCAGGGCTGGATAATTGGCTGCGCGCGTTTGGTTCCGTAAACGCCACAGATGTAGTCGATCCGAGCACGCCCGCCGATTGGGGACTCGAAGAACCCGCTTTCAAGTTGGTTGTTGGAGTAAGCGATCAGGACGAAGACGTGGTCATCGAAGCCGGGCGTCCAGATATGGAGGGCGAGGCCTATGCGCGCCTAGCGGGTAACGATGGCGTCGTGTACACGGTCGCGAAGTATAATTTCGAACGCGTGTTCCCGAAGGGTACCGATCTATTCGACCTCCCCACGTTGACGGTCGCCACGGAAACGATCAACCGCATCGAATTGCGTCAATCGGAGGGGAATGTCGTCCTCGATAAAGTGGGTGAGGATTGGGCGGTGACGGAACCGGTCCTTGATCTCAATGTTCAAGCGAGTGCTGCTGGTGGTATAGCCGCGGCCTTGGCAACGTGGCGGGCATCGGATTACGCGGATGGCGGTGTTGACGCCGGGTTCGCGGGATCGGGTCGCTCGGTGACATTTTCGACCACGGACGGTGAGCGTCATACCGTCGCGCTGGGCAACGATTCCATGGGTGTTGAGGGCGCGTATGCCAAGCTCGACGATTCCGCAGACGTACTGGTGATGAGCCAGTCGGACATCGGGCGGGTATTCAAAGCACCGAAAGACTTTTACGAATTGACCGTGCTCGATGTATTCGACGATGAAATTCAATCGATCCAAGTCGACCGTCCGGAAGACGGATTCGAACTCGCCCGTAACGGCGAAGGTTGGACCATCGACTATGGCGCCGGACCGAAACCGGCGGTGAATTCGATGGCGAACGATTTGGCCTTGGCCATCGCGGATTTCCAGGCGACGGATATCCTTATGGGGGTCGCGTCGTTGGCCGGCATTCCCACCGCAACCATCACCACTACAATGAACGAAGGCACGGAACACCGATTTGCGTTTCGGGCCGTGCCGGATGACGATTCGCGATTTGAATTCGCCTACTCAGGAAAAGCGTTGGTGTTCGGAGCGAGTGGCGACGATGTGAACGAACTGCTTCCGTCGTCCGATTCGTTAAGGGCGCCCGAACCTGAAGAACCGGTCGCGGAAGATACACCGATGGACGAAGTCGCGCCGGATGTCGCGGCGACGACTGAATCACCGGCTTCGGCGGAAGCTGATACGCCAGTCGAACCTGATGCGGCGGATTCGCCGGAATCGGATGACGCTGAACCCGCATCAACAGAAGACACGGCTGAACCTTCGGCAGATGCGGCGGCATCTGGGACGAATTCGGAAAGCGATCCGGAAGCCTCCACACCGACAGTTCAACCTTAACTTGCTCTGAGATGCGCGGGATCGAGAAGCCATTGATCGCGTGAGTGAACAGCGCGAGATCACGTTTTCGCTAGAGGGGTTCGGTAGAAGGCGCGGTGTTCAGCCGTTACACGCTCGTTGCGATGGTGACACCGGGTCGCCAATCCATTTTGATCGCGGGGAGGCGTCACCATGTGCGGCATTCTTGCCACCGTCAATCACCCGCTGGATGAATCTCAACTCCTGCGTGCCGTGTCTGTGCTACACCATCGCGGCCCCGATGGCACCGGTGCGTACTACGATTCGGAACACAGCGTTGGCTTGGCGCATACGCGCCTCTCGATCATCGACTTGGAAGGCGGCGTTCAACCGCTCTTCTCCGAGGACGGAAATGTCGTGCTCGTGTGCAACGGCGAGATCTATGATTTTGAGCGTATTCGCGGGGAACTCGAAGCGCTCGGCCACAGATTTTCGACGCGCAGCGATTCCGAGGTCATCGTTCACTTATATGAAGAATACGGTCTCGGGTTCACTGAATACCTGCGAGGCGAGTTTGCGTTCGTGATCTACGACAAGACACGGCAACGCGCCATCGCGTTGCGGGACCGGTTCGGCATCAAGCCGCTTTACGTCCATCAATCCGATGGTAAGTATTTATTCGCGTCGGAGGCGAAAGCCATATTCGCGACCAGGCTTCACCCGCCTGCAATCGACGTTCTGGCAGTGCGCGATTACCTCAGCGGCGCAATGCCGGATTCGATCTTCGAAGGCATCGGCGTCGTGCCACCCGGTTGCGCAATGGAAATCGACCTGACCACCGGTCGCCATACAACACGTGAATATTGGGACTTGGATATTCCCGTTGAGACAAATCCAACCGACGATCAACGTGACTTCTCCGCAGTGCGTGAAGCGTTCGATGAAGCCGTGAAGCTAAGACTCCGGGCCGATGTGCCGGTGGGCGTCTATCTCAGTGGCGGCATCGATTCAGCCATCGTCGCGGGGACAGTCGCCAAGTATCACGACGGACCCGTCAAAGCCTTCAACATCGCATTTCCGGACGACGAAGCATTTAACGAGTTCGAATTGTCCAAAGAGATGGCGGAGAAGATTGGCGCCGAATTTCATTCCGTGACGTGTACACACGACGTCCTCTTGAAAAATGCGGAAGACTGTCTGTGGGTAAGCGAATTTCCATTTTTTAATTTTCATGGTGTGGGCAAATACTGCTTGTCGAGAGTGGCGGCGGAACACGTCAAGGTCGTGTTGACCGGCGAAGGATCGGACGAAACATTCTTGGGGTATCTGCATTTCCAACCCGGAACCGGCGCGATGTCAGACCAAATGTCTAACAAGGCTAAAGCGCGCAATGCGCCGAGTGGTTGGCGCGCTCGGCGCTTGATAGAAGCGCTCGGTTTTGTGCCGATCGAAGAACACGTGCTGACCACGTCCCCGTGGGTGCAATTGTTTTTTCGAACGATGCTGCATCCGAAACACGCGCAGCGCTTGCGGTTGCGCCCTGCGATCGAGGCGCTTGCGAGACGAGTAAACCGGGTGAAAACCGACAAACTTCCCTTGGTTCGGCGCATACAGTTCTTCGGTTTTAAGGGCATGCTCGCTCCGTACATCCTCGCGACGTTGGGTGACCGCGCAGAAATGGGCCATTCGATCGAAGGGCGCACACCATTCCTGGACCATCACCTCTTTGACAAGGCGCGGCATATGCCCGACGATGTGAAGATCCGCGATGGTGTCGAGAAGTACGTCTTGCGCGAGGCGTTTCGGGACCGGATTACCGCGTCGATCTGTGACCGGAAAAAGTGGCCGTACACCGCGCCGCCGCTATGGATTCGGAAAGGCGAATCTGAAGAGCTCGACCGGCTCATGGATCGTTACCTCTCAAGAGCCGCGATTCAGCGGGCAGGTGTGTTCAACTATTGGTTCTATTTGTTGTTGCGGTTCTGGTCTCGAGTCTTGTTCTTTGATTCACGACAAAAACGTCAAATCAATATCCTGTTCGCGTATTACTTAACGGTCCAGATTCTCGACGGCTTGTACGTTCAAGGTTTTGAGGACAACGTCAAGGCTCGCGATCACTAGCGAATCGCGCCTGTGAATTCGCGCAAATGTTGCGCAGTCAGGTACAATTTCCATCAATGTTCGCTGCGGAGGGTTAGCGTAATTGGTAACGCACCGGTCTTGAAAACCGGCGCCTTCGGGCTTGTGGGTTCGAGTCCCACACCCTCCGCCATTTGTTCACAGAATTGAGCGGTAGCCCACTCCGCGCTCAGACGCCGGCGAGGTGTTCGAGCTTTCCGGTGCTGTCGCCGAGATATTCGGTGGGGATCCCCATACGGTCGAGCATGCTGAGGTAGAGGTTATTCATCGGCGTTTCTTTGGGATAGGCGATATGGCGGCCGGTCTTGATTGTGCCTGCGCCGCCGCCCGCGAGAATGATAGGCAGGTTGTCGTGGTTGTGACGGTTGCCATCGCCGATGCCACTGCCAAAGGTGATCATGGAGTGGTCGAGCAGGGTGCCTTCGCCATCCTCGACGCTATCTAATCGGTCGAGGAAATACGCGAACTGTTGGACGTGGTATTCGTTGATCTTTCGCACGCCTTCGATTTTGTCTTCATCGCCTTGGTGGTGCGTGAGTTCATGGTGTCCGTTGGAAACACCCAACTCTTTGTATGTGCGATTGCTGCCTTCCTGGCCTAGCATGAAGGTAATGATGCGAGTTTGATCCGTCTGGAACGCCAGGACTTGGAGATCGAACATCAGCCGAACGTATTCTGCGTATTCCTTCGGCACGCCTTCCGGGATTTCCATACCGTCGGCTAACGCGGCGTCGCCGTGTTCGTTCGCGAATTCGATCTGTTGTTCAATCTTTCGCACAGCGTATAGGTACTCATCGACTTTTCGCTTGTCAGAAGCGCCGAGCTTTTGTTGTAGCCGCTGAGTATCTTCGAGTACATAGTCGAGAATGCTGCCGCGCCGGGCACGTCGTTCCGCCGACGCAACCGGATCAGATTCGGAATCGGCTCGCCCGAACAGTCGCTCGAATATTGCGCGTGGGTTGTGCTCTGGCGGATTTGGCGTAGCCTCGCTGCGCCACGAGATGCTGTTGCTATATGCGCAGCTGTATCCGCTGTCGCAATTGCCGGCGATTCTGCCGCGGTCGCATGACATTTCGAGTGACGCAAGGCGCGTGCGATGGCCAACGTGCTCGGAGGCCACTTGGTCCATGGAGATGCCATTCTTGATGTCCGCGCCAGCTGTCTTTCTGGGGTGGACGCCGGTGAGAAATGTTGCGGCTGCGCGAGCGTGATCGCCGCCGCCATCCCCGAGCGCTTTCGCGTTGTGTTGATTCAGACCGCTAAGGACCAAGAGCTTCTTGCGGTGCGGTTCGAGCGCCTTGATCAGGCGCGGCATGGCGAAATCAGTTCCTTCTTCGGTCGGAAACCAATCCTCGACTACAACGCCATTTGGAATGTAGGCCACGGCCATCCGGATTGGGGCGCGTCCCGTAGAGACCGAAGCAGGTGCTGCGGATGCTGGCGTCATGGCATCGAGGAAAGGCAAGGCGATCGTAGCGCCGACGCCCTTCAAAAACGTCCGGCGGGGCAACGATTTCCCGCTGATGATATTGCTCATGATTCTTCGCCTCTGCGTTTTTGGAACGGAAAACTGTCCGCAATCCCGATCACCAAGCTCGAGAATCGATAGTCATTTTGCTTCATTTCTTCGCAGATTTTGTCGACCGCTAGTTTATCATATCGTTCGAGTCCGCGCCCTAGCGCATAGATCATCATTTTTTCGACGAGACAACGGACGAATTCCTCACGGTGAGCGAGCAAGACCGTGCGCAACTCCGGCGGCGTTGAGAAACGTTCGCCCGATGGCAGTTCACCGGAACTATCGATCGGGGCCCCGGATTGCGATTCGCGCCACCGGCCAATGGGATCATAGTTCTCGAGGCCAAAGCCCAACGGGTCCATACGTGAATGGCAGGAGGCGCAGCCCGGGTCTGCGCGATGTTGTTCCAGTTGCGCGCGCAAGCTCTGAGCCGTCTCCGCTTTTTTCTCGTCGAGCGGCGGTACGTTCGCCGGTGGGGGTGGCGGCGGCGCGCCGAGCAAGTTCTCCAGAACCCATTTTCCGCGCAACACCGGCGATGTTCGAGTGGGGTATGAGGTCAAGGTCAGGACGCTCGCATGCGACAATAGGCCGCCGCGTTGCGATCCGGCGAGCGTCACACGGCGCAATGCCGGGCCATCGACGCCTTCAATTCCATAGTGATCCGCAAGCTGCTCATTCACGAACGTGAAATCGGCATCAAGGAAACGGAGCACGCTGAGGTCTTCCGCGACTATAGTCGTGAACAACATCTCCGTTTCGTCTCGCATAGCGGATCGTAAGGAATCGTCAAACTCTGGAAACCGATCAGTGTCCGGTTGAATTTCATCCATGTTACGAAGTTCCAACCATTGCCCCGCAAAATTTTCAACCAAGGCTTCGGACTTGGGATCTTGCAATATACGGGCCACTTCAGATTCGATCACACCTCGATCGCGTAGCCGTCGTCCTTTCGCAAGTCGGATCAGACGATCATCCGGCATACTGGACCACAGAAAGTAGGATAGGCGTGATGCCATCTCATAGTCGCCAACGCTGCGTATATCTTTGGATCCGATGCTAGGGCGTGACTGTTCGATTCGGAATAGGAAATGCGGTGAGACAAGTACGGCCTGAGATACGTGCTCCATAGCCTCGTGAAACGCTGCACCGTCTTCGCGTGATCGCGCAAAGATTTCCTGGAGACGACGCACTTCGCGCGACGACACCGGTCGACGAAATGCGCGCTCCGCTAGATTGCGGCAAAGGCGCCGGGCACATGCCGCCGTGTGCGCGTCCGGTGCGTGGCCGCATATGAGAATGTGTTCCGCATCACCCTCATCGCGGATTCGCGTCAAGTCCGCTTCCATTGCGCGCGCCGAGATTGTTTCCGCCGCGTCGAGGTATTTTTCCATGAGCAACGGAGACAACGTCAGAACGTCCCCGATGGTGTCGAACCCGTATCCTGAGTCGTCGACTGGAAAGGCGGCGGCGGGCTCGAAGTCAACGCCGAGGAGATCACGCACGGTGTTGTTGTATTCGGCCCGATTCAACCTCCGCGCGGTGACGCGGCCGGGATCGGGCGGCATCGCCGCGATGGTGTCGTGAACGCGCCCTTCGATCCAATCCGTTACCGCGTCGAGTTCTTCGGGTTCGGGACGCGGCCGTTTGGGAGGCGGCATCTGACCGCTGACCAGCATGTCGCGCACGCGTTCCCAGGTTTCGATGTCCATTTCGGCGGTCCCCGAATCGAGAAACGCTTCCAAGTCTAGATCGGCTTCGGTTCGGTCGGCATCGTGACATCGAAGACAAGTATCTGCGATGAACGGTTCGATGACATCGTGAAACGCTGTAGTTTGCGCTGCGGAGTAGGGTGGCGGGATGAAGTCCGCGCTGGTTTCTATGCTAGATTTGTCACGAACACACCCGTGAATGAGGGTAGGCAGACTTAGGAACAGCAGCGCCGCCGCCAATATGTGTATACGTCTTCTCATGAACACACCATCGTAATCGGATGGACCATAGCGGGGCAACTTAGGTTGCCGACGCGCGTTCAATGTTGGCCGCGTATACCTCTTCTAGCGTACGGCGCACGCCGTAGGTCGGTTGCCAGTCTGGATAGTGGGATCTGAACTTATCGAGGCCCCCAATCCACCAGATGTGATCGCCTACGCGATTCCCGTCGCGATACACCGTGTCCATCGGCTTTCCCGCGATATCCTCGCTCATCGCGATCGCTTCACGCAAAGAGCAATTACTAAAGCGTCCGCCGCCGATGTTGTAGACCTCGGCAATTCGCGGCTCTTTGTAGAACGCGTGAAACGCTTGCACGAGATCTAAGCTGTGGATGTTGTCGCGGACTTGTTTTCCGCCGTACCCGAAGATTTGATATTGCTGTCCCGTGACACAACATTTCATGAGGTAGGCGAGAAAACCGTGCAGCTCGGTGCCGGAATGTCCGGGCCCGGTAAGACACCCGCCGCGAAAACAGGCGGTCTTGAGATCGAAGTACCGGCCATATTCTTGGACCATGACATCGGCTGCAACTTTTGAGGCGCCGAACACGGAATGAAGACATCCATCGATCGACATATCTTCGCCAATACCTTCGAAGTAGGGATGGTCTTGTTCAATTTCCCAACGTGTTTCGAGTTCGATGAATGGAAGTTGATTCGGTCGGTCACCGTAGACCTTGTTGGTCGATGTGAAAATAAAGACCGCATCGGGGCAATGTTGACGAGTCGCTTCGAGCATGTGTAGCGTGCCGCGCGCATTGACATCGAAATCGACCCTCGGCGCTTTCGCGGCCCAATCGTGGGATGGTTGGGCGGCGGTATGAATTACGAGTTGAATGTCAGATGAGTACTTCATAAAGACGCTCTCGATCGCATCGTAATCGCGTATGTCAGCGTTGTGGTGTTCGTAAGTTGGAATCGTCTCTTTCAGTTTGTCGACAGACCACGCGGTGGACGCTTCATCTCCAAAAAATTCGCGGCGCATGTCATTGTCAATGCCTACGACCTTGAAGCCCGCAGCACTGAAAAAGCGTGTGGCTTCGGCGCCGATGAGGCCGGCGGAGCCCGTGATTATCGCGATGTCCATTAGCGTACCGATCAGTGCGTTGCGATTTACGTTAACTCTTATAGTTTAATCCAAGAACAACTACTCGAACGTCAGACCTGACATCCCCCCTGGTCCCCCTTCGAAGGGGGATCAAGGAGGATGTCAATTCGCTATTCAATGACGATAGTTCCGGCTCGTTGCACGATGAAAGCAGTCAAGCTGTTCTAGTGTTCAGCGACACTCTTCGACAATAGCTTTCGCTGGTAACGAGTCTGCACGATATCGCAAAGTATCAGGACGCCAATGACGAAATAAAAGGTGGTCTTAGTCATCGGCGTAATGGGCTGATCCATAATTCTTAGGTGGGCGAGGTGTCCGCCCTCGGTGAGCAGAATGATTCCCACTACAAAGAGAACAAATAGGCCTAACACTTCGTACATTCGATTCTTCTGCAGAAAACTCGAGACACGATCGGCCATCAGGATCATTAATATCCCACTGAAGATAATCGCCGTCGCCATGACCCAGAATACGTCACTGAGCGCGATAGCACTAAGAATCGAATCAAACGAGAAAACAAGATTCATTAACACAATCCAAGTAATGGTCAGGGCTGCTGAACGTGACGAACGTCCTTCGCCGTGTCCGGTTTCCAGTCGCATCATGTGCAGAATTTCTTTGGTAGCGGTATAAAGAATAAACGTACCGCCAACCAGCACGATTATGCTGTGGATGCTAAAGTTGCCTTCGGCCCAGCCGTCTACGTGGAAACCAACAATCGGATCTTGAAAGAATTTGATGAGATTCATGAGCAGGAAGAGCAGGCCGATTCTGAAAACGATGGCAATACCAATGCCAAACTTACGGACCATGGCCTGCTTATCCGCTGGCGCCCTTTTAGATTCGAGCGAGATATAGAGCAGATTGTCGAAGCCGAGTACGGCTTGGAGCAACGTCAATAGGCCGAGTGCAATAAAATTATCGATGGTCATGGTAATCCCTCAATCAACTAATGCGAAGTGATTGAAGAAGATAGCATGCCGCAATCGAAATCCAAACACGCATTCGACTCGGTTGCAGTATTTATTTTCCTAGCAAGACGATCTTGCCGCGTCGGCTGTGGTTGGAGTCTAGAGATTAGCGGCAATTTTGGTCGGATGCACGCTCAATTCGAGTAGGGCGTAGAGCAAGTAGGCAACGCCGTCAGTGGATTCATAGTAGGGCTTGGCGGGATGCCCACGAAACCAGCCCTCCGTGTAAAGCTTGGCCATCGCTTCGTCCGCAAGCGCCATCGCTAAATCCAAATCTTCGGAGTCGTTTGTCGCGCGATAGAGTCCAAGAAAGAACGAAATTGCGCGGCCGTAATTCTCTGCATATGTGCCGCCAGTTTGATCAAGGCTGGGGAGCGCTTCGCGTAATTCATCGCCCCAACGCCGACCAGGACCCGGCGGCAGTTCGGCCCTGATGTTAGCCGCCCAATGCTTCGCGGATCGTAGCGCGCTGTCATCACCGGTCGATTCGTGGGCGTAGATCGCGGTCTGCGCCGCGATGAGCGGAAACTCGTAGGAGTACATAACCACGCGCCAAATGTCGACATAACCCGTGGGCTTCCACGCGTCATATCTCGGACCTTTCGGTTCTTGAGCGACGGGCTTTCCGTCCAGAGTGAGCATTGCATGGTAGCGATTGGCGGATTCATCCCATGCGTATTTATCAAAGGCATGAATAGCGGTGAGAGCAGCGTCGCGAAATCGTGGTTCTCCGGACGATTTGAAGGCCTTCAATAACATGGCGGCGTATGGTCCAGACAGCGTGGTGAAACTGTGATTGGCATCGTAGCGATCACCCGTACTCGGAGCGTCTGGCGCCAGTCCGGTGTCCTTGTTGCGCACGCGCCAATGGTTATCCAAGATAAGTGTTGCTCGGCTCAAATGTCTGTCTTCGTTTGAAACGCCGTACATGTGAGCGAAGGCGGATACGAGTTCGCCACCGAAAAATGCGAAGTCGCAACCCTTCTGCCGGTCGTCGTGCCGGTTGAAGAGGCCGGTCGATTTGTCCACGACATGCCAATCCCACATGCCATCGATTTGCGCGCGGACCGCTTCCGGAGCGACACGGGACATCTGTCCCCACTCCGGACAAAGCACCAGTGTTTCGTGCGGCCCTGCGCCCTCTTGATCGCCGCCGGGCGCGTCGGTATAAGCGTCGTAATAAATATGCGACCCCCAGGCGAGGAGTCCGTTCGGTTTGCGCGCGCGCTCGAAATACACCTTGATATAGGCGTCCGCCGCCTCGCCGTATTTGGATTCGCCCGATAACTTCGACATCGCGTACAGCGCTCGCAAGAGTGGTTGATCGTCCCACAGATCGGCGCCGCCGGGATTTCGACGATGGAGCCGGCCTTCGCTCCGGATAAGGCCATCAAGCACTTCGGGTTCACGAGGTGATTCGTTTGTGCGCAGATCGATAATGCTCATGATCATCGGGGTATGGACTGGACCATAGCGATCGGTCCCGTGTTCGAGGAGGTTGTCGAGACAAGTGCGCACGGCTTCGCGATAAGATGACGCTTTGGAGTCTGGAACGCCATCCGCGAACGCAGTGATGCTGACCGATATTGTAAGGACGATTATGCGAAGGCCCGAGTCGATCATCATTTCTCCGGGAGTGCAAAAGCTACGTAAGTATCGCCAGACGCGGTACCGATCTTGCCGCCGCCTGCCGCAATAACGACATACTGTCGCCCATTTACTGCATAAGTCGCTGGCGTCGCGTAACCGGCCGCGGGCAACTTCGTCTCCCACAGCAGGTCGCCGGAATCGCGATCGTAGGCATGAAACATTTCGTCTCGGCTCGCACCGATGAAGACAAGTCCACCCGCAGTGACGACGGGACCGCCATAGTTTTCAGTCCCTGTTCGGGGCAAGCCTTCCACCTTCACCCCCGGCACATCGCCAAGCGGGACTTGCCATTTGATCGCGCCTTCATTGAGGTCGATCGCATTCAGCGTGCCCCATGGTGGCTTCACAACGGGATTCCCGTCGCCATCGACAAACCGGTTATACCCGGTGCTCGTAAACTCCGGCTTCCCTGCAGACGCACCCCGCGACTCAGTACTGCTCGCGGCATTGTCGATATAGAGGAAATCGAGCACCGCGTCGACCTGTCGATCGGATAGATTCTTGAAGGAAGGCATCATGCCAAGTCCTTCGCGAATACGTATCGCCGCTTCGTCCCGTGGCATTCTCCGAGAGAGATCTGAAAGTGCCGGATACTCGCCCAGGGGATCGCCCCGGCCTTCTATACCGTGGCAGTAGAGACAACTGCGCGCATAGACCGTTTTACCCAATCGTCCACCCGACGCAACGACGACTGAACCAATGTCCACCATCTGCAGAATCCACGGCATCTCGCTCGCGTTGACGTACATGATGCCGGTGTTCGGGTCCACGGCTGCGCCGCCCCATTCACCCCCGCCATCGAATCCGGGATAGACGATCGTACCTTCGCGACTCGGGGGTACAAATTGACCGGCGCTACGCGAACGTGCGAGCAAATCGCGCGCTTTCGCGAACGATTCAGGATTGTGTGTAGCAAGTCCATCGACGTCAAGCGATTGTCGGCTAAACGGCGGTGGTTTCGTGGGTATAGGCTGCGTTTCTGCGGTTTGTTCGCCCTCCAGATCGGATGCGGGGACAGGCCGGTCTTCAATTGGAAATAACGGCTTGCCCGTTTCGCGGTCGAAAAGAAATACATGCGCGGACTTTGTGATTTGAGCCACAGCATCAATGCGCCTGCCATCGTGTTCGACTGTGACAAGATTTGGAGACACGGGCAAATCGCGATCCCAGAGGTCATGGCGCACGGTTTGGAAATGCCAGATGCGTTCGCCGGTATCCGCTCGAAGGGCGATGAGGCAATTGGCGAATAGGTTGTCACCGTGCCGGTTTGCGCCGTAGAAGTCGTAGGCAGCGGATCCGGTTGGCACGAAAACGATACCGCGATCGGCATCGACACTCATGCCGCCCCACGAATTTGCACCGCCCGCAAATTCGTGCGCGCCTTCAGGCCAAGAGTCGTACCCGAACTCGCCGGGTTGGGGAATTGTGTGAAAGGCCCATGCGATTTCACCACTGCGAACGTCGTAAGCGCGGATATGGCCGGGCGCGGCGGGTAACGCTTCACTCAGCCGCGTTCCGACGATGATTAAGTCTCTGTAGATGACGCCAGGCGTAGAGCTTCCGACATGCAATTTACTCGCATCACGGCCAAGTCCGTCATGGAGATCAACCCGGCCGTCCATACCGAAGTCCGCGATGGATTGGCCAGTATCGGCATCGAGCGCGTGGAGATGGCTATTCGCAGCGAATAGTATGCGCCGGTCCTCACCATCGGCCCAATATGTGACGCCACGATTAACGCCGGGCGGACTTTTGTTTTCGAGATCGTAGACCCAATGCTCGGCTCCGGTGGCGGCATCGAGGGCAAACACTTTCAGCAGGGGTGAAGTCGCGTACATCGTGCCATTCACAATGATTGGATTGCATTGAATTTGACCTCTCGGCGTATCGATGTCCGGATCCGAATCGTAGGTCCACGCCACTTCCAACTTGCCAACGTTGTCGCGGTTGATCTGGTTCAGCGGAGAGTATTGACTGGAATCCGGGCCGCCAAGGTAGACCGGCCAGTCCACCGTTTGCGCGACTGCTACGGCGTTGAGCACGAGTACGACGGTAATAGTGAATCGAATCATTCCGGAGTCAACACGACCTTGCCGGCCCCGGTTTGTTTTCGATGCGCGATTGTTAGTACCGCATCGCGCCATTCCTGCAATGGGTAGCGGTGCGTAATCATTGGGGTCAAGTCCAGTCCATTCTCAGCCAATGTGAGATACGCCTCAATCGCATGGACGCGATCGCCCCGCACGGTCTCCACGCCGAAGGCATTGGATCCCACGAGGTTGATCTCTTTGAAGTATAACGGTGTCCATTCGAAGCGGGCGGGAATCTCGACACCGGATACGACCACGAACCCCTGGGCGCGCGCGAGACGAATAGAAGTTTCGACGGTTTCGGGCGTTCCGACCGTGTCATAGACGACATCAACGCCATCGAGTAGCCATGGAACTCCGCTCCACGGGCGCAATACTTCCGCGCCCGTTAGGGATGCGATGTGCTCAATGAGCGCGTTAGATTCGCCCACGATGACTTCGGTCGCGCCAAACTGTCGCGCGAGCGTCTCTTGATATGCGTATCGGCCCACGCAATAAATCGGAGACTCGGGATGGAACTCGCGAAGCGCGGCCACCGCCGATAGCCCCAGCGTACCGAGTCCGTAGACCAGTACAGGCTTTCCCTCCCGGGGCGGCCACCGCAGGACCGAATGCAACGACACGGCAAACGGGTCGGACAACACGGCGGCATCATCACTGACGGAATCCGGTACGGGAAAACACTGGGACTCGTGCGCAACGAACTGTTCGGCGAACACGCCCGGGACTTGGGCGTTGTTACCCAGGTGTATCGCGGGCGGGATGTGGCCATCCATGAAGTGGCGACAGAGCATGTAGTCGCCGACCTCGCACGCGGAGCATGGTGGATGAATGCCGCGTGGCCCGCAGGACAGCCACGGATTAATCGCCACGCGATCGCCCACGGCGCGATTCGATACCGCGGGTCCCGTTTCAATGATGTCGCCGACGGCTTCGTGTCCCATCACATGGGGAAACGAGATGAGGGCTGTCATTGGATTGTCGCGCGCGCCGTTGAGAAAAATTTGTTTCGTATCCGATCCGCAAATACCCATCAATCGCGGACGGACGCGCACCCAATCTTCGGCAGGTAAGGCGGGCTCGGGCACTTCTTCAAAACGGACTGGCGCGAGCGATGAGACGTAGGCTCGATAGCTTAACCGGCCGCCGAGGTACGCGAACGCTTGGCGTGGAAGACTGTTATGAAACCGGAGCGCGTGCATGTGCGGCATGCTTGCGTCACACGCTCAGTTCGCGGGACCACGCCTCGAAGGCTGTCTGAAAAAACTTGGGTTGGAAAAGATTCCATTCGCCCAATGACGCGGGGATGGCGAAATCTTTCGCCGCTTCAACCGGTGGTGTGCCTTTTTCGTGCGCCATGCGCGCGGCGTCGCCAACGAAGTCGAGCATCTCAAGGTAACGTTGGTTGCTTTGCTTGTCGCCGATCGGCCCGTGACCGGGGATGTAGACGCCGCCGTTATCGCCGAGGAGTTCTCGACATTGTATGGACAACGTGGACGGTAGAGCATCCATGTAATTCGGAAACATGCCATTCCAAAGCAAGTCGCCGCACCACACGACTTTCGGGTCGACTAATTCTATGGCCAAGTCGCTGGGCGTATGGCCCTGCCGTGGGGTGAGTCGAACGGTGCGGCCACCCAAATCCAATTCCGTAGGAGCGGAATCGTCGAGCATCATGAATTCGGTGGCGCCGCCTTCCGCCTTCAGCGCGTCAGGCAACGCGTCGTGAACCGTCTTGGTCACCGCGATGGTCACCGCTCCGTCTTCACCTAAGATGCCCTTAGTACCCGCGATGTGATCGCCGTGGAAATGGGTCAATGCGAGGTGTGTAGGGGTACGTCCAGTCAGTTCTTTCGCGACCTCGCGTAACCACTCGCCGCCCTTGGGCGACATATACCCTTCGATCGCCAAGACTGCATCGTCACCCGCGATGATGCCACCATTGGAAACCGTTACGTATCCGCCCTCAGGCGTCGAGATGACCGCCCATGCGTTCTCGGCGACTTGCTCGACACGGGCGAACGCCTCTTTTGCAACAGGTTCCCCGGCAGCCTCTCCAGCAAATGCCCTGCGCATCCCCAAGGGAGCTCCGGACAAAGCCCACATCACATATGCGCCACAACCAACGGCGCCTTTCAAAAACGTCCGACGACAACAGGTGTGTTCATCGTCTTGACTTATTTTGTGATTCATAATCCCCGATCCTCAGTGCACATCGCGACCGCTTGACCAGCCGCCATTGCAATAGCCGCGAAGCATATCCAAGGGCCGGACAAATTACAAAGACCACGGCATAAATAGCACGGTCGCCCATGCGCCCATTTCGCGCCCCCGGGATATCACGCTGAATGAATACCATTGGATCGCAAATGGTTTCGTGATTGCCGAAATTTCGAATGAACAACCGCTAATGGACCACGGAACGGTCGCCACGTATCATATGAACAACGATGATTCGAACAGTCTTCTATAGTGCGACCGTTATCTGCTCGCTCGTGCCAATCGCATCGGCGACCGACGATCTCGCCGCGTCAGCGCACGCGATCCTGAAGACACACTGTTTCGAGTGCCATGGCGACGACCGATTGCGAGGCGGACTGGCGCTTAATGTGCGCGAGGACGCGCTGGTTGGAGGCGATTCGGGCGAGGCCGCGTTTGTGCCCGGAGACAGTACGACCAGTCTAATTCTCGAAAAAATACGGTCGGCCGATCCGGATGAGCGCATGCCGGCGAAAAGCGAACCGCTCTCACAAGAAGAAATCGCTTTGCTGGTTGAATGGGTTGATGCCGGCGCTCCATTTACGAACGAGCCGGGCGCGACCCCACAATCGTCGGACCATTGGGCCTTCACGCCACCAGTGAAACCCGGACTGCCGACAGGCGGTTCTAACAACCCGATTGACGCTTTTATCCAAGGACAACAAAAAGATCAGGGCCTAACACCGGCACCCGAGGCCGACCGATATTCGCTGGTGCGTCGCGCATATCTCGAACTAATCGGCAAGCCGCCGTCTCCCCAAGCCGTAAAGAAGTTTGTACGCGACTCCGGGCCGGACGCATACAATCGGCTAGTCGATGAACTACTCGCATCGCCACATTACGGCGAACGACAGGCTCGGCGTTGGCTGGAAGCGGCGCGCTATGCGGACACAAATGGATACGATAAAGATATACACCGCTCAATTAGGCCGGATAGAGACTGGGTGATC